>NZ_JBHGAR020000022.1:0-51547 GCF_042611115.2 Sulfitobacter sediminivivens | reverse complement strand
ACCGGTTGATCGGCTGCGGCATTTCCGATCTCAGCAGCCCCGAAGGTGCCGACCTTGCCGGGGATTTGCTGGATCCAAACGCAGAAAAGCGCAGCAAGGCGGAACGCGCAACCGATGCAATTCGCACCCGATTCGGGAACAAAGCAATCGTAAAGGGCCGCGCCCTGCGATAGGCGCGCGCAGGAAAATGCACCAGACAAACGCTACTCGGCGGCCAGAGGCACACGCCCTTGGCCGATTGTTGCGATTTCGGCCACCACCTGACGCAGCGCGGCCCGCACGGCGTCGTAATTGCCGTTCGGGCGGATCAATGCTTCGTTCATGTAAAGGGATCGGTCAATTTCTACCTGAACAGCGTGCTGTCCCCGCGACGGGCGACCATAGGCCTGAGTGATGTAGGCCCCCGCAAATGGCGTGTTGCGGGTCACGGTAAACCCTGCCGCAGCAAATGCCGCCTCCACGCGGTCAACAACGTCACCACTGGCAGCGGCCCCAAAGCGATCTCCAAGTACCACATCCGGTCTGCGCATACCCGATCGCACCACGCCATCCATCGCCTCATGTGGCATTGAATGGCAGTCAATCAGAACCGCCTGACCGTGTCGTTGCTGCGCCGCGTCCAAAAGCTCTTGCAGCTTTTTATGATAGGGGTGCCAGAAATTCTGGATGCGATGCTCTGCCTCGCTGCGGCTCATCTTGCCGCGATAAATCGCCCGACCATTGGCCACCACACGCGGCACCACCCCAAGACCGGAGGCAACCCGCGGGTTATGGCCCTGCCTGCCCACCCCTTCGATCAATGCAGGATCAAGTTCCTCACAGGACCTGTTCAGGTCGACATAGGCGCGTGGCGCGCCGGCCCGGATAAAAGGAGCCCCAAATTGTGGGACGCATTCAAAAAGCCGGTCAACAAAGGCATCCTCTGACGATCTAATCGCATGCTCATCCAACACCGTTGTGCGCAGGAACGACCACGGATAATCGCACCCCGAATGGGGTGATGCGAACACCACGCAAGACCTGTTTTGGTCCGGGTGCAGTACTTGATAAGCTGACATCGGCATGAGCGTCCCTCTCGCCACTACCTTAGCGCATATTTCGCAATTGCCAAAAGCCCTTGATCATATCCACGACTCCTTTTATAGCACCGGAACCGGCGCGGCATCTCGCGCCCCATTTTGTTTGGGGCAAAGGGTTTCGCGCTATATAAGTGGGTGATTAGCTCAGCGGTAGAGCACTTCGTTGACATCGAAGGGGTCACTGGTTCGATCCCAGTATCGCCCACCACCTGTTTCATTGGCCCTGCATGCCGCAGGGTCGCCCGTAACCCGGCGCTGGTCCTTGTCTTTACTGATAAGGCGGGGCCACAGATGGAAGGATAAGAACATGAAAGTTCGCAATTCGCTCCGCTCGCTCAAAAACCGGCACCGTGATTGCCGCGTTGTGCGTCGCAAGGGCCGTGTTTACGTGATCAACAAAACACAGCGTCGATTCAAAGCCCGTCAGGGTTGATATCCGACCAGTTCGTGATCAAAGCCGCTCCCTCGGGGGCGGCTTTTTTTCGTTTGGAGGTTTTTCTGGCCGCAGTGCTTTGTAATTCGGTCTTTCACCAGAGACGTGCGAACGACCGAATTTGAAAATTCCGCCGGCCATGACGCCGCTTGTGCAGTTTTGCACGTTCCCCGGCGCGGGCCCCAACGCCGGCCCCGGTGTTTCAGGCTTTTTGAGACGTGCTGTCGATTTCGTTTGAGTGCACCCACACCTCCGCCTCAGGTTCATGGCTCGCCCGCGTTCCGTCCGTGACCGCCCCAAGCCTCTTTGCCACAGCCTGTGACCGCGTATTTCCGCAGTCTATGTAACTATATAGCCTATCTAACCCCAAGTCCTCACAGGCCCACTTCTTGACGGCGAACGCCGCTTCCGTGGCAAAGCCTTTTCCCTCCGCGCCTTCAAACAGATGCCATGCCAGCTCTACATCCGGCCAGTTTGAGTGCTTGATCACGCCGACCCGGCCAACGGGATCACCCGTGCTTTGTTCAACGACAATAAAGAAGCCGAAGCCGTGCCAATGCCAGTGGCCAATACCAGTCAGAAACCCGAACCAGGCCTGTTCCGCTGTGACCGTCTCTGCCTGCGCTACCATCGACGGGGCACTGGTCATGAAACGGGTCAATGCAGGCAAATCATCCCGTTCGGGTCCGCGCAACACCAACCGCGTGGTCGTCAGGGTGGGTGCAGTCGTGAGATTATTCATGCGCCGCCTTTCATTTTGCCGATTTGGGATAGAGCTGCGATCAGTCTAGCGAATGGTCGCGCAAAACTGAAAGCTGGCATTCACCCCCCCCGCATCATTCTTAGGTAAGGGCTTAAAACAGATTTTCCCTCAATCTAACCGAATAAAACAGGTCGTTAATTTGGTCATTTTACATACCGGTTTCGAAACTTTCTGTCCCGTTTCCTTAAGAGCATGTAGGTCGGCTGGCGGGACTTTGCTGCCGCTCGTATATCAAAACTCTGAGGACGGCAGGAAATTATCCATCAACGGATTCCATGTTCCAAGCGGCTAATAACCTGGGCAGTGCCTCATCCCATTCCATCACGCCAATTTTGGTCGCCCAATCAGCATATTGCGCCGCCATTTCAGCTTCCAACTTGGGGTTCATACCTGCAAGATTACGCAATTCGGTTCGGTCCGCTTCCATGTCGTACAGCTCCCAAGCCTGACCATACTGCCGGACAAGCTTGAACTGGCCCAACCGCACGGCAGCATTACCTTCATGCTCCCATAAAATGGGCTGATCGCGTTCCCATTCGTCTCCCTTAAACAAATCCATCAACGACTCGCCCTGTATTGGCTGGATTTCATGCCCGCCAACTTCGTTTTGGTAGGCGCATCCTGTGGCCTCCAGTATCGTGGGCAGGATATCGACAACATGGCAGGCAGCGTGTGCATTCGTGCGAGGCGTGAAACCTTTGGGCCAATGGGCGACTAACGGTGTGGAGATGCCTCCCTCGTGGACGTAGTGCTTGAACAATCGGAAGGGCGCGTTCGATACGTTCGCCCAAGGTACTCATTCCGTCGATCTTGGAAAACTTGGCCCCGCACCAGATCCGTGCACGCTCGATCACGACAAGCAGTACGCAAAGAAGGTTTATGACCAGTACAAATCCCTTGTCGGTGAACTGGTAAAAAAGCGGCGCGCGCTTGGATTATCTCAGGAAGATATCAACGCGGCCGCCGGTCTCGCAGATGGCCATATAAACAAACTGGAATCATTTGCCAGAACAGCCCAGTTTCCAACCCTCAGGCTATGGGCAGAAACTGTCGGGCTAGAAATCACTCTGGCAGCGTCAAGACTTCCACAGGCTACGGCCCGTGCAATAGATCGCCGCGTCTCCAATCCTTACGCCAAGAACATGGCGCGCCACAAAGCGGATATGCCAACAACATTGTAGCTTTCCCATGACCGATAAAGTGCCGGCGACCCCCAAGAAAACCCGTGTTCGTATTAGCGACGAGATGCGCAAATGCATTGAGCTCATGGCCTCAGAGGGCCTGCCGGTCCATGTTGCCGCTGAGCGCGCCAATATCACCCGTGACACAGCCGTGAGGAAAATGCGCAAGGCCCACGTGTTGAGGCTGTTCAACCAGCGCGTAAAGGATGTGCGAGACAACGCCTCACAGGCCGCCTACATGCGCATCAATCACCTTTCGGTGGCATCAACCAACGAACGCGTAAAGCTAGACGCCAGCAAGTGGGTTGCAGGCGTCGATGGGATATCCCCTGTTCAGAAAGTGCAGGGCGATCATTTTCACAGGCATGTATTCGGTGGGTTCAGCTATCCGGATCTGGAGCCGGTAGATGTCACGCCGGAAGATGGCGACTGAGTTCATTTTTCAGTGTGAAGGTCTGTAATGCGGACGAAGCTGACGTCTGAGTAACATAATTGGCCGTCTGCTTTCGGGCTAATTAATGACAAAAATTCCGAGTGCTTTGGTTGTTTGAATGCAATAATCGATCAACCAGAATCCTTGGGATCCAGCGTGCGGTATTTGCCTTCCGGAAATCCAGCCGTTCGGAGCATCTCGACAAAAGGCACAATTAGAGCGTCAGGTCGCTGGTAACGGCGATAGACCCAAACGATATCTGCAACTTTCACACCGGGACGCGCGGCTTCAAGTCGTTTACGGGCGCGTTCAAGATCATCGGTTCGACCGAGCTTGGCGAGAGCTACGACTTCGGGAACCATCGACCACCAATAGTCCAACAGCACACCCTTTTTTGCCTCTGCAAGCGCGCGTTCGTAGTCACCCTTGTGAAAATGGTATTCCGCAAGAGCTTGATGCCAGTCTTTTACGGTCGACCCCGGATCGAGGTCGATGGCCCGCTGCAGGAGCGCCGCCCCAAGTTCGAAGCGACCGGTCCAGACTAGCCAGTAGCCGAATTCCGCTTCTACGCTTCGGTCGCCCCCGATCGCGAGCGCATCTTCCGCTTCGGCAAAAAAACCGACGCGATCTCCATTCATCAACAGAAGAATACCCAGTACGAGCCGGACACGCGCCGAGTCAGGGTTCAACGCCTTGGACTTTTTGGCTGCTGACAACGCTCGGTCGAGTTTTTCCGCATAACTGCCTTCATAGCGATTGTTGAAAAAGCTCAGGTCTACGCGCAGTGCTTCGGCTAGTTGCGCCCAGGCGCGCCAGTAATTCGGCTCCTCTTGGATGACGCGTTCAATGCAGTTGTAGACCCGTTCTTGCACGTCCGGCCTGTCATACAAGTCGTCATAGAACATGGTGCATTCATAAGATGACAGATGTTCCGGCGGTTTTGCCCGTGCGCGCTGCTCGTGTGTGCGCCTTACAGCGCCACGCGTGTCGCCGATGGCTACCGCGACGCGTTCAGTGATCCGAGATTGCACGTCGAACAAGTTGACGGCTGTGAGATCGTCATCGAATAGCTCCGACCAGACCTGCGCGCGACTTTGGGTGTCAATCAGACGCGCGGTTACACGAAGACGATCACCAGCTTGTCTTACTGTTCCCTCCAGTACGAAATCAGCATTTAACGTTTCACCGATCTTGCGAACATCTTGGTGCTGGCCCCGGAAGGCGAAGGTGGTGTGTCGCGACAATACATTGAGATCGCGATAGTGCCCCAATTCAATGATCACGTCTTCGCTGATGCCGTTGGACAAATAGTTTTTCGAGGGATCTCCGCTCA
Source organism: Sulfitobacter sediminivivens (assembly GCF_042611115.2). Classification (NCBI taxonomy): domain Bacteria; kingdom Pseudomonadati; phylum Pseudomonadota; class Alphaproteobacteria; order Rhodobacterales; family Roseobacteraceae; genus Sulfitobacter; species Sulfitobacter sediminivivens. The sequence goes on along the minus strand of NZ_JBHGAR020000022.1, from coordinate 46,325 downwards.
GATTATCGAACGCCAGAACAGCAATCGTCGGGCCTGTGGGCCTGGCCAACATGGCGTCTTCGTCGAAGGCAACCGTCTTGTCGGCATCAGGTCTGTCCATGATCTGCCAGGCAACGATGGCCGCTACGAGGAGGAGCGTTCCGCCGACCGTCGCGCCTGCTCCGCGTCTCCTGGAGATCGGTCGGTGAATTTTGACCGCACTGTCGGAACTCAACCGGTAGATCTTCACAAGTCCGGAAATGTTCTTCAGCCTGCGTTCACCGAGGTATTCGAAGCCAACCACTGCCTTGCCAGCAGCCTGGGCCGCGACCACATCGGATACGTAGACATCGCCCGGCTCTGATGCCGCCTCGAGCCGCGCCGCTATATTGACACCGTCGCCGTAAAGATCATCGCCATCAATCATCACGTCTCCAAGATTGACGCCGATGCGAAGTTCAAGCCGTTGTTCAGGCGGCAGTTTGGCGTTCCGCTCCGCCAGACCCCATTGAATCTCGGCCGCGCAATTTACCGCATCAACAACCGAAGCAAACTCCACAAGGGCACCGTCACCCATCAGCTTGACAATTCGGCCATGATGTTTCTCGACCAGCGGATCGAATATTTCTGAGCGCAACGCTTTGAGCGCTTCCAGTACCGCATGCTCGTCTGCACCCATCAGGCGTGTATAGCCAACTACATCGGCGGCAAGAATCGCTGCAAGTCGACGTTCCATTGCCAAAGTCTACGATAGATCGCCCTTTCAATCCATTGAGCTGCTGAGCAGGGATAAAAGTTTGCACTCTGAAAATCCGTTGACAGTTCGCGAAAGCGGACATTGGTCAGAACGATGTCCATAGTCGCTGATGGGCTCTGAGCGGACATCTGACTACTTTGGTCAGGATCGCACCACGCCAAATTTGATCGAATGGCCGCAGTGCGGACAGAACGTACTCCTGCGACTTTTGGGATATTCCATCAAACCTGTTACAATGGAGTCTGCCGACGCATACACAAAGCTCGGCAGAAACAGGAGGAATAGAAATGACTCCGGTTGTCGTAACGCATGCGGTTGGTAACATGGACACTTGGTTGGGCGGAGGAGAAGTTCGCACAAAAACGTTCTCTCGCTTCTGTTCGGGCCACCGGGTGTTCAAGCATACTGACCAAGATCGGGTATCAATTATCTTCGATAACGTAGGCCTTGATAAGATGAAGACCACCTTCCAATCATCGGAGGCCGCTGCGAGTAAGGTCCAACACACGGTGATCGAGCCGATTGAAATTTACATTGAGGTTAAAGGCGGCAGCTGATCGTTTGCATGTGAATGGGGTTTTGTGGAGCGCGAAAAATCACCTCAGGCTCCAAAGTCGGCTACAAGCTTTGTACAAAGGCACTGCTTGTCTGTTTCGGGCTCTTTCCAGACTCTGGACCCAACAATTCTTAGGTCAAAAAATTTAAAACAAAGAGGTCATTCGAGAGAGGGATGGGGCGTGGACTACACTACGCGCGCTGCGTTTTTGGGGGCAGGGTCCAGTATCGCTCAGAGATGAAGGGGGTGGGGCGGGGTCGATCCTATCTGGAACGGACCCCACCCTTGATCTCTGGTGCTAACCCGCTGCTTCGCCGCCAATGTTCCGTACGCTTTTTAATAACGTATCGAATATCTTATCGTGGGCGGGTGCCGCGTTCCCGAAAACGTATTGCCCCATGTCTTCTTTAAACCATTCGATCTGAGCGATAAGATCTTGCGCGTTTGTCGCCGGTGTTGTTGCAAGAAGTATGCTCAATGCCTGCGCTGCGTCATGCTGCATTGCCTCTTCTTCTGAATCGTCCGGCGCGTCACACGCGGCCTCACTGGCCTTGCGCCAATTGACCAGCCATTCACTGTGACTGTCTTGACCGAGATTACCCGCTTCAAGCTGCGCGAGTATCTTGGCGCGTGATCCGGCATCGAGTTCGCCCATGATCGTATAGAATTCATTTAACTGCATTTCTTATTCCTTCCATAGAGTTATGCCCATCAGTAGGGCGGAAAGAAGAAATGATGCGTAAGTAAATGACTTGTGGTGGGAAAACTGGTGGGGTGAAAATATCCAGATCCAATTATCTCATACGATCAATTGTTTGGTGGTTCTCATTGGCGGACCGAGGAGGATTCGAACCCCCGACCCCCTGATTCGTAGTCAGGTACTCTATCCAGCTGAGCTATCGGTCCACTGCCGGGCGGTTTAGTGGGATGGGGTGCGGTTTGCAAGCCCCTGTTTGCCGTCAGCTCGATTTTCGCTTGCCCAGATCACACGGTACCGTCGCCCTTTGGCAGAGTGATGATAAATTGCGTGCCAGATGCGTCGGTTGTGCCCAGAGAAAGGGTGCCACCATGGCCTTTCACAAGTTCTGAGGCAATGGCAAGGCCCAGCCCGGATCCCCCTTTGCGCGCACCACCCTGAAATGGCGTAAACAGATGCGCCCGCGCTTTTGCTGGCAGTCCCGGACCGGTGTCCCTAACGGTGATCTGCCATGCGGCGTCCGTGTCAAATGCTTGAATAGTGATCTGTCCGGGCTGGCCGGTTGCCATGATTGCCTGTCGCGCATTACGCACCAGATTGGACAAAACGCGGTACATTTGCTCGGGATCAGCGCGGACCAACAACTGCTCTGGGATATCCGTGGCAAAGTCGATGACGTGCTCTCTGGCGGCCAGTTTTTCGCCTTCGATCACATCACCGATCAATTCGGCCATATGGACCATGGTGAGGGTCGGTCCCGGTTCTTCGGCTCTGCCAAAGGCCAGAGTGGATTCGCACAAATGCACCGCACGGGTGATGGACCCCACCAGCTTGGGTGCCATACGCTTGACCGCTGGATCCTCTGACATCTCGATGCGGTCGGTAAACAGCTGCGCCGAGGTCAGGATGTTGCGCAAATCATGGCTGATCTTGCTCACGGCGGACCCCAGCTGCGCCAGCCGCTCTTTTTGCTTAAGCGCCTGGGTGAGATCTGTTTGCAACTTCTTCAGCGCTTCCTCTGCCTCGCGCAACTCGGTCACCCCTGCACTGGGGGTAATGATGCGCCGCGCGTCTTCAGGTGCCTCTGCATAGTTCTGCATATGCCCCACAACGCCCTTGATTGGTTTGACCAAGAACACCCGCATCGCACCGAACAACAAAAACGCGGTGAAGACAGAGATCGCCGCAGAGAGCGCTAGAATCCGCTTGCCGTAGTCCAGCATGGCCATCCGCATTGGGGCGGTCTCCATCGTCACCTCGATCAGCAAACCGGCCTCCCGCACAGGTGCCCCAATCACCCGGATCACATCGTTTTCTGGACGAAAGAGCCGCATCATTGCGTCTTTGATCAGCGACATCGCGGTCGCATCGCGCAGATCAAAGGTTGCAGAGATGGATTGCGGCATATCAGATGACAACATCAACTGCCGCACTTCATCGCGGCGCAACACCACGTTGAACACCTCGGCATTGTTCAGCAGTTCTGTCTCGAGCGCGGGATCCAGCATGTCGTCTGCCAACAGCGCCAATGATGCAATCTGCGCCCGTTCCAAACGGTTCAGCATATAATCTTCCCGAAACCGGGCGATCGATGGCACAAAGATCAGTACCTCTGCCAGCATGACAAAGACAATCGTCAGGATCAGCAATCGACCAGAGAGGGAATTGATCATCGACATTTAGGGGACAAAGCGCTGCACAAAGCCGACCACACGTTTAACCATATCGCTCTCAAACAGACGCGGGCTGAAATACGCGCCAGCCGCGCGTTTGTTGATCTCGCCGATGGTGGGGTACGGTGCAACCATGGCGGCAATCTGGCTCATTTTCATGGTATTGGCCAGCGCCAAGGCCCACAGATTAATCAATTCTCCCGCTTGATAACCCACAATCGACGCGCCAATGGGGCGGCCTTTGACGACCATCACTTTGATAAATCCTTTGGTTTTGCGTTCCGCGATTGCGCGGTCATTGTGATTATAGTGAAACCGCACCACTTCCAATTTGTCACCATGCTGTGCGCGCGCCTGAGCTTCGGTCAGACCAACCTGTGACAATTCAGGGTCTGTATAGGTCGCCCAGGGGATGTAATGTGTCTTGGCCTTGGAAGGCAGACCAAACAGCATTGAACGGATAATCACACCCGCATGATATCCCGCTACATGGGTAAATTGCAGTCCACCTGCCACATCACCAATTGCATAAATCTTACGGTTTGTTGTGCGCAGGCTTGTATCCACTTTGACGCCGCCACGCACAGGCTCAACGCCGGCTTTTTCCAGATCAAGCCGATCTGTATTCGCCTTGCGCCCCACTGCAATAAGCAGATGAGACCCCTTGAACACTCGCCCATCCTTCGCCTCTACCTCGATCGCCCCTTTTTTGCCGCGAATTTCGGAAGCCAGTGCGCCTTCTTCAATCACCACACCTTCGTCGCGCAAATTGTTCAGAACGACGGCGGCCAGTTCGGGGTCATCTTTGCCCAGCGCCTTTTCGCCCTCGATCACCGTGACTTTCATGCCCATGCGAATGTGCGCCTGTGCCATCTCCATGCCGATTGGTCCGCCCCCAATGATCAAGAGATGTTTGGGTTTTTGCCGCAGGTCAAACAGTGTTTCGTTGGTTTCATATGGAACAGTCTCAAGTCCGGGAATTGGCGGGACAAGAGGAGATGAACCTGTGGCAATGACGATACGGCGCGCTTTGATGATGGTATCACCCGCCTCTACTTCATCGCTGGAAATGAACCGGCCAAATTTGCGGATCACTTTGACGCCAAGCCCTTCGAACCGTTCCTGGCTATCCACCGGAGCGATTTGCGCAATCACATCTGCCACATGATCCTTGGCAGCAGCATAATCTACATCACCGGGCGCGTTTTCCACGCCGTATTGTGCGGAATGTTGCTGACCATAAGCGGCCTTGCCCGTCGCAATAAGCGCCTTTGATGGCACGCAGCCATAGTTCAGGCAATCACCGCCCATTTTATGCCCTTCAAGTAGGACAACATCCGCGCCCATCTGCGCCGCTCCCGCCGCCACCGACAGGCCACCAGAACCTGCACCAATGATCAGAATATCTGTTTTGATCCGGTTCATTTCAGCAGGTCCTTCTTGCCGGTAATTTTCTTGATGACAATTGGCATCAATGACAGCGCACACAGGCCAAGAATGGGCAGCAATATGTGTGATTCGAAGATGATACCGAGATTGGGCGTTTCATCTTTGGCAAAGACTTCGCCAAGGCCCGAACCAACGGATGTGTAAACCAATCCTCCGGGCATGATCCCAAAGAACGTCGAGATGACAAAACGATAGAGCGGCACACCCAAAAACGCAGGGATCAGGTTTGCGACAAAGAACGGCACCGCAGGCACCAGACGGATAAAGAACAGCATCGACCATTGGTTTTCGTCGATGCCATGTTTGATCTTGGCCACCATCCCGTCAGAGGCGTCCATCCGTTCCTGCAACTTTTCACCCAGCCCCCATTGAGCCGCCAAGAAGATAATCACCGCCCCAGACGTCGCACCAATGACGTTAAACAAAACTCCGGGAAAGACACCAAACAGGAACCCTCCTGTCAGCGTGGCAATTGCGGCACCGGGCAAAGAGAATGCAACAATCACCATATAAGCCAACATGAAAACGAGCGCTGTCATCACATAATTGCTGTCCCGGAACACGATCAATGTTTCTCTGTTGTCGCGCAAAGCATCAAACGACAGATAGTCACGCAAGGTAAATGCACCGATCGCGGCCACCAAAGCGATGGCCATCAGTGGCAAGTAGCGGACCAGGGCAGTTTTTTGATTTGCTTCGTCGGTCATATCGGTCATTTCTGCCTCTGGGCAAAGGTGTTTGCGTGGTTGAGAACATAAATGGCGGGTTGCAGCGCAAAGGGACAGGCCGATCACAGGTGCTTGATAGACAGTGTGGTACGTGTGTTGTTTTCAACGTCATTCCTGCTTTATTGAAACATATCTTCAACCCAAGTCATTCAATTGTTGCAACCAAAGCAGATTTTCGCCCCCGAGGGTTTGACTTGGGCCGATGACGGCAGTAGAGACCGGGCTTGAATTGACGTACGTTACACGAATCCAAGATCGATTCCTGCAACGGGCAAAGTATTAAGTGGAGACGGAGCGATGAAACGCACCTTTCAACCATCCAACCTCGTGCGCAAGCGGCGCCATGGTTTTCGCGCGCGCATGGCCACCAAAGCGGGTCGTAAGATCATCAATGCACGCCGCGCCCAAGGCCGCAAAGAACTAAGCGCGTAAACCGCGCCCAAAAGGTCTATGAAATTGACACCGCCGGAGGCACCCAAGGATGGCACAAACGCCGCCCAAGGGGAAACGCCCCCGGCGGTTTCTTTACGTGTGGACACACTTACCAAACGTGCGGATTTTCAACGCGCCAGCCGCGCGCTGCATGTGGCGACCACCGGATTCATCTTGCAAATGCGTCAGCGACGACCCGATGAGACAACAGCGCATCCCGGCGGCATACGTGTCGGATTTACCTGTTCCAAGAAAGTGGGCAATGCCGTCGCCCGCAACCGTGCCAAGCGCCGTTTGCGCGAAGTCGCTCGCCTGATTTTACCTCAACATGGTCAGCCCGGTATGGATTACGTGCTGATCGGCCGCCGTGGTGCCACGGCTGAGCTGCCGTTTACCCAATTGCAATTGGATATGCACAAGGCGCTCGGTATTCTGCATGGTCGGCGCAAATGACGTTGCTTGCACATGCCCTCGCCTTGCCCATACGCGCCTATCGTCAGATTTTCAGCCCTTGGGTTGGATACAACTGCCGGTACCATCCCACGTGCAGCGCCTATGCGCTGGAGGCATTGAAAAAGCACGGTGGCCTCAAAGGCGGCTGGTTGGCCGCCCGGCGTATCGCCCGGTGCCACCCATGGGGTGACAGCGGCATCGATAACGTCCCTGACTAGCGCACCTTGTCAAAGGTGATCTGAACCTCGCCAATATCAACGCCGTACTTTTTCATGTAGCCCCGATTGTAAACGCGCGTGTCGCTGAGTTGCCAAAGCCAATCATCAAAAGCCACCCGCAATGTGCCATCCGGCACCGGCAGATCGATCTTGTAAGCCCAATTGAACGTGTCCCCATCCGACCTCCCCTTGGCATTGCCCAGAACGCCATCTGCCTTGCCGGTCCAGGTGTTCTGCCCGGTCTTGCTCATGCGCCAGATCCGCTGTTCTTCTGACCCGTCCTCATAGACGAAATCCTCGACCAGTGTCAGCGTTGTGCCGTCCCATGTGCCCTTGATATCAACATCGAAACGGCGGCGCACCGTGCCGAAAGTGTCCTGAAACTGCCCCGTTGCCAACACATGCCCATCAAAAAATTCTTCGATCTTGAGCACGCGGTCAGACAATTTGGGATCATCAATCGAAGGTTTTCCGGTGCACCCGGCCAGACCAACAGCCAACATCCACACTATCACCAAAATACGCATCTCATTTACCCTTCGGAAACCGCTGCTTGAACGCCAACTGTGGATCATCTAATTCAAACCCATGCTTGATCAACCCAAAGACATTCACCCGCTCTTTGATGGTGCTCCCCAGACAACAGAGTTTAAAAAACTCCGCAAACGCATTGTGCGCATGACCCGCGAGGCGATTGAACGATACGGGATGATTGAAAACGGGACGCCAAAAAGGCGCTGGCTGGTGTGCCTGTCAGGCGGCAAAGACAGCTATACTTTGCTTGCTGTGCTGCATGAGCTGCAATGGCGCGGGCTTCTGCCTGTTGACCTGCTGGCCTGCAATCTTGATCAGGGCCAACCCAGGTTTCCTGCCACTGTCCTGCCAGCATTCCTGGAACAGATGGGGGTGCCGCACCGGATTGAATATCAGGACACATATTCCATCGTGATGGACAAAACTCCCGCCGGGCGTACGCTTTGCACCTTGTGTTCGCGTCTGCGGCGCGGGCATCTTTACCGGATTGCGCGCGAAGAAGGCTGTTCTGCTGTTGTCTTGGGCCATCACCGCGATGACATTCTTGAAACGTTCTTTATGAACCTGTTTCACGGCGGACGTCTGGCCACCATGCCGCCAAAGCTGGTGAATGAAGAGGGTGATCTGTTTCTCTATCGCCCCCTCGCCCATGTGGCCGAAGCCGACTGTGAAAAATTTGCCAAGTCCATGAATTACCCGATTATCCCGTGTGATTTATGCGGCTCGCAAGATGGGTTGCAACGCCAACAAGTCAAATCGATTTTGGATGGCTGGGAGGCCAACAGCCCCGGCAGACGTCAGATCATGTTTCGCGCATTGATGAACGCCCGACCTTCGCATCTTTTGGATCCGGCGCTGTTTGATTTTGCTGGCATTCTGCGAAAATCAGACAAATCTTAGACAAATCTGAAAGAACAAAGCGTGTTCTGTTAACCGGCACCTCAACTCTGACGGGTTAATTTCGCCTGAGATCAACGCCGATTCCGCGTTGGATTCGGGAGACGACGATGAGCCAGCGATATTTTTCAGCATTCACCAGATTGCAGCGCAACATCGCAACTATATTCTCCAGCACGGCCGCACTTGCATTTCTGCCTGCGATTTCGCTTGTGGCCTATTGGTTTGGTGGTGAGGCGACCCTGGTCATTGTCTCCGCGTTATTGCCTGTCATCTATTTGCTCAGCTCTGCAATCCCAACAAACCTGATGGTCGCACGCGACGCTGTCACCGGCCTGTTCCAACGCAGCGCATTCGAAGAATTGACCAATCAAGTCTATTTACGCGCCGCTGAAAACGGACGGCACTCAGCCACCTTTTTTCTCGCAATCGAAGACTATCAACAATTTATCGACCGTTATGGACAAGCTGCGGCTGACATCGTGGTACAGCGTACAGGTGAGCGTCTGATTGCGGTACTGCGCAGTGATGACAACGTCGGACAAATGGGCGATGCCCGATTTGCCGTCTGCATGGCCCCGGTGCGCCACCTTGATCTTGAAATGTGCATCCAGTTGGCCGGTCGATTGCAAAATGTTGCAGAAGAACCCGTTTCGGTCGATGGGATCAGCGTTTATGTCTCGGTATCAATCGGCTTTTGCCAGCACGCCCGGTCGCCAGCCACAGATGGATACAGTTGGCTGCAAGCCGCTGCAACCGCATTACGAGAGGCACAGCGCCGTGGACCTTCGGCGATCCGGGCCTTTTCAGACCAAATGCGCCGCGATACCCAGACCCGTGCAGAATTGCGCGAAGAGGTGGTGAAGGCCCTTAACTCCGGGCAAATTCAGCCCTGGTTCCAGCCCCAGATCTCGACTGACACGGGGCAGATTACCGGGTTTGAGGCATTGGCCCGTTGGTCGCACCCTGAGCGTGGCATGATCGCGCCTGCCGATTTTCTTCCCGCAATTGAAGAGATGGGAATGCTGGAAAGGCTGGCCGAGGTCATGATGTATCACGCATTTGCGGCCCTAAAAGCCTGGGATGGTGCGGGCGTTGATGTGCCACAGGTGGGCGTGAACTTTGCCGGGTCGGAATTGAACAATCCGCAGTTATTGGAAAAGATAAAATGGGAACTGGATCGCTTTGATCTGACCCCTGACAGATTGGCGGTCGAGGTTCTGGAAACCGTGGTGGCCAGTGCACCGGACGATGTCATCACCCGCAATATCAATGCTTTGGGCAAATTGGGGTGCCGTATCGATCTGGATGACTTTGGCACTGGAAACGCCTCTATCGCGTCGATCCGACGCTTTGCAGTCAGCCGGATCAAGATTGATCGGTCATTTGTGATGAAAGCAGACCGCGACCCGGAACAACAACGCATGATTGGGGCAATCCTGACAATGGCAGAGCGGTTGGGTGTAGAAACCTTGGCTGAAAGCGTCGAATCTGTTGGAGAGCATGTGCTGCTGGCGCAACTGGGTTGCGATCATGTTCAGGGGTTCGGCATCGCCCGCCCCATGCCGTTCGAGCAGACCTTGGATTGGATTGCCCGGCACACGGCCAAATTGCAAGAAGTCCCGCGCATCATGAATGGCAAAGCAACATAACGCTTTCCCGATCAAGAGCACCCAAATCAGCCGCCTGCACGTTATGGCATAAGTACGAAAAAACGCGGTGAATAATACCCGCTCAAATTCCCCAAAAACCCGATTCCGCTTGACCTTTGGTGCTGCACTCTGTTGAACCCACGCTGATATATCACAGACATCAGGTGGCTGTCCCAATGGACGAACAGAACAAGAATCTCATCCTTGCTACGGCGCTCAGTTTCATCGTGATCCTTGTTTGGTTCGTTCTCTTCCCGCCTCCTGAGCCGGAAACACCCATCGACGGTACGGTTCAGACGACCGAAGGGGCCGTAGATGGCGCTGTTGTGCCTATCGCGCCCGCAGATACCACAGCCCCCGCTGCTGCCATCGGCACAGGCCCCCAAGCGCCAACAGATGCGCTTGCAAATGCGCCTCGCGTGCCAATTGCCACTGACCGGCTGAGCGGGTCAATTTCTCTGTTGGGGGGACGCATCGACGATTTGAAGCTCAATGACTATCGCACTACGCTTGACGCGGACGCTGAGGTCGTGACCATGTTGTCACCCGAAGGCACCAATGACGCTTACTATGCCCTGCATGGCTGGGCCCCCGGTGCGGGCGTTGACGCCGCTTCGGTACCCGGCGTGGACACCGAATGGATGCTAAGCTCGGGTGAAACCCTTGGCATCGACAGCCCAATCACCCTGACCTGGGACAATGGCGCAGGACAGGTGTTTTCCCGTACCATCGCCGTAGATGACGAATATATGTTCACGGTCACGCAATCTGTCACCAACAACAGCGATGCCCCAATCAGCATGGCCCCCTACGGCATGATCGCCCAACACGGTGAACCGCAAGACCTCAAAAAGTTCTTTATACTGCACGAAGGTGCGGTTGCGCACGCCGATGGCGAATTAGCTGAAACCGATTGGGATGATATCGCAGAGGCCGAAGTGAATGCCAAATGGGGCCGCCCGGCGATTGTGACCGAGGATGTCGCCGACGGCTGGATTGGCTTTAGCGACCACTATTGGCAAGCGGTCCTGATCCCCGCGACTGAACAAGCATACGACCAGGCCTTGACCTATGATGCGCGCAGCGACATCTACCGTGCGTTCGCCCGCCTGCCGACCCAGACCATTGCAGCAGGGGCAACGACAACATCGACCACCAAGCTTTTTGCCGGGGCGAAAGAGTGGGAAACACTGCGCGCATACGAAGCGGACGGGGTGACGAAATTCATCGACAGCATTGACTGGGGCTGGTTCTTTTTCCTCACAAAACCGATTTTCTGGCTGCTTCACTATCTGAATGGCCTGATCGGGAATATGGGCATTGCCATCATCGGTCTGACGTTGCTGATCAAAGCCATGCTTTTTCCGCTGGCCTACAAGTCCTATGTCTCCATGGCCAAAATGAAAGAACTGCAGCCCCAGATGGAGAAGCTCAAGAAAGATGCAGGCGATGATCGCCAGAAGATGCAGCAAGGCATGATGGAGCTCTACAAGCGCGAAAAGGTGAACCCGGCCGCGGGCTGTTTGCCGATCCTGCTGCAAATTCCGATCTTTTTCTCGCTCTACAAGGTGATCTTTGTCACAATCGAATTGCGCCACGCGCCGTTCTTTGGCCCCTTCCAGGATCTCAGCAACCCCGACCCGACATCGCTGTTGAACCTTTTTGGTCTGCTCCCCTGGGCTGGTCCCGAAGCGGGTTCCATCATGGCGCTGGTCTTTATCGGCATCTTGCCGCTGTTGCTGGGCATTTCGATGTTCCTTCAGCAAAAGCTGAACCCGGCCCCCACCGATCCGACACAGCAAATGATCTTTGCGTGGATGCCTTGGGTGTTCATGTTCATGTTGGGCGGGTTTGCCTCTGGCCTCGTGGTGTACTGGATCGCGAACAACACAATCACCTTTACGCAGCAGTATCTGATCATGCGCAGCCAAGGGTATAAACCTGATCTGCTGGGCAACATTACTGGCGGCCTGAAACGCAAAAAAGCGGCCGCTGCAAATGATACAAAAGCGCCGTCCGGCAAGAGCAAAAAGTAATGCAGATTATTGCCCTTTATCGGCATCCGCTGAAAAGCCATGGGCGCGAAGCACTGCAAACAGTCACTTTGCATGCTGGTCAAAGCATGCCGTTTGACCGCAACTGGGCAGTGGCCCATGACGCGTCCAAGGCGGATGGCAGCACCTGGGCCCCGTGCCAGAATTTCAGCCGGGGGTCCAAGGCCCCCGCGCTGATGGCCATCAACGCCGTGCTGGATGAACAGTCGGGGGGGCTAACACTCAGCCACCCGGACCGTCCCGATCTGACCTTTGATCCAAATCACGAAGCAGATATTTTCCTAAAATGGGTCAAGCCGCTCGTGCCTCAGGACCGCGCCCTGCCGGACCGCATATTGCGGTTGTCCGGGCGTGGCTTCACTGATTCAGACTATGCGTCAATAAGCCTGTGTAATACCGCGTCCCATGCAGCCGTGTCAGAACAGGCCGGCGCAGATTTGTCGCCCCTGCGCTGGCGTGGCAACATCTGGTTTGAGGGCGAGGCACCGTGGCAGGAAATGGATTGGATCGGCAAGGAAATAGCGCTTGGCGCGGCCAAACTATCCATCCGCGAACCGATCCAGCGCTGCCTGGCGACAACTGCGAATCCCGAAACGGGTGCGCGGGATGTGGATACATTGGGCATCCTCAACAGCACGTGGGATCATCAGAATTTCGGCATTTACGCCGAGGTTATCAAGGGCGGGCCAGTCGCATTGGGCGACAGCCTGACGGTACACTGACATGCAATTGCCATTTCCCGTTGTCGAAGAGCCGGATGCGATCGCCAGCGAAAAAGGCCGGCTTCTTTTTGCGGGTGAAACCCAGTTTGTCAAAGGTGTGGTGGCCATGGACGGCCTGCCCCCTGCCGATCGGATGGAGGTCTGCTTTGCCGGGCGATCCAACGTGGGCAAATCCACTCTGATCAACGCGCTGACCGGCATGAAGGCCTTGGCACGAGCATCCAACACCCCGGGTCGCACGCAAGAGATTAACTATTTCACCGCAGGTGAGGATCATTATCTGGTTGATTTGCCCGGCTATGGATATGCCAACGCGCCCGTGCCAGTTGTCGAAAAATGGCAACGATTGCTCAAGCAATATTTGTCGGGCCGCCAAACCCTGCGCCGTGCCTTTGTTTTGATTGATGCGCGCCACGGCGTCAAAAAAGTCGACGACGAAATCATGTCGCTGCTCGACAGTTCGGCGGTCATTTTTCAGGCGGTACTGACCAAGGCTGATAAAGTGAAAGAAGCGGAACGCGCTAAGGTACTGGACCAGGTACGCGGCGCGCTCGCCAAACACCCTGCCGCGTATCCGGAAATTGTTGTGACCTCTTCAGAAAAAGGCTGGGGCATCCCAACATTGCGTGCCATCATCGCCACGCTGGAATAGCATCACAGGTCCACTTTCCGCGTGTGCGCTTGAGGGTCAAGAGAATGAGAACACAAGACATGAATCGTGATTGGATTGGCACGGCCCGCACTTTATCACAAGCGCTGCCCTATCTGCAGCGCTATGCAGATGCGACCGTGGTCATAAAACTTGGTGGTCACGCCATGGGCAGTGACGACGCGATGGACGAATTTGCCCGCGACGTTGCATTGATGCGGCAAGTCGGCGTGAACCCGGTGATCGTGCATGGCGGTGGCCCGATGATCAACGATATGCTCAGACGGCTGAGCATCAAATCTGAGTTTGTGAATGGCAAACGTGTGACCGATGCCGCGACCATGGAAGTGGTCGAAATGGTGTTAAGCGGCGTCGTGAACTCCAAAATCGTGCAGGCCATTACAGAACAGGGTGGGCGCGCTGTTGGTGTTTCAGGCAAGGATGGCGGTTTAATCATCTGCGATCAGGAAAATCCCGAACTGGGGCTGGTCGGCAGGCCGACCAAAGTGAACCCACGCCTGTTGCGCGACTTTGCCGACAAGGGGATCATTCCGGTGATTGCACCGCTGGGCATGGGCGAAAACGGCGAGACTTTTAACATCAATGGCGACACGGCTGCGGGTGCGATTGCTGCTGCACTCAAGGCGGATCGACTGTTGCTGTTGACGGACGTTGCCGGGGTCAAGAACGCGTCCGGTGAAGTGCTGACTGAACTCAGTGCTGGTCAAATTCGCGACATGGTGGCCGATGGGACCATTGCAGGCGGTATGATCCCGAAAACCCAGACAGCGCTTGATGCGTTGGACGGCGGTGTGCGCGCTGCAGTGATATTGGATGGTCGTGCGCCCAATGCCTGCTTGCTGGAACTTTTCACCGAACACGGTGCAGGCAGCATCATCCGCAACGGATGAACTGGGACGTCCTAAAAACCAAAGCGCGCGCGCATCATCTGAGTGTATTGGGCGGGTTTCATCCAAGCACTGAAGATATTGCACTTCAGGGATGCCAGACGCTTATCCTGCTTGGCCCGAACGAGCCCGATTTTTGGCCCGCGTTCACCGAGTCAGGCGAATATACCGACGGTGCCGCAAACCCCCTTGATCGCTGGTCAACGCGGGTCGTCGGTGCCTTGGCGCGAGATCTGAATGCAACGGCGCTCTATCCTTTTGGTGGCGCGCCATATCATCCGTTTTATACATGGGCGCTGCGCACAGGTCGCATTCACGCCTCGCCTATTAGTTTTCTCGTACACGATCGGGCCGGATTGTTTGTGTCCTTCCGTGGGGCGCTGTGTCTCACAGATAAAATACCGTTACCGGAAACACCGCCAAACCCATGCCTCACCTGCGCTGACCAGCCCTGCAGAACCGCGTGCCCCGTAGGTGCCCTAACCCCCGAAGGCTATGATGTGGTAAGATGCAAAGACTATCTGGAGACGGCAGCGGATACAGACTGTTTGACCAGCGGCTGCGCTGTGCGCCGCGCATGCCCGGTGTCCCAGAGATTTGGCCGCATCCCTGCCCAATCGGCTTTTCACATGCGCGCGTTTAAAGGAGATTGAGATGAAACGCCTAATCCTGATGCGACACGCGAAATCAGATTGGTCCGCTGGGGCCGGGTCTGATCACGACAGGCCACTGAATGCGCGCGGCGTGGCAGCGGCCCAAGCGCTTGGGGATTGGCTTCGCGCGCAGGATCTGTTGCCAGATCAGGTCCTAAGCTCGTCGTCGAAGCGCACAGGTCAGACTTACATCGGGCTTGGACTGGCCGATGATACGCCGACGACTTTCACACGTGATCTGTATCTTGCTACACATAACGACTTGTTGGCGGCCTTGCGTCAGGCGACGGGAAACGTGGTGCTGATGTTGGGGCATAATCCCGGTATCTCGATCACTGCGGCACAGCTGGTTTCGACACCACCGGACCATCCAAAGTTTAATCAATACCCGACAGGTGCCACGCTGGTCGCTGATTTTGAGATTGACCACTGGCGAGATGCAGATTGGGGAAAAGCAATCGCGCGACACTTTGTGGTGCCGCGCGATCTGTAATTCTGTGCTGGTGGGGCCAAGACCCCGCCCGCTCTTAATGACCCAGAATCTGGCTCAGGAACAGCTGCGTCCGGGGTGATTTTGGGTTGTTAAAGAACTCTTCGGGCTCGTTCTGTTCGACGATCTGCCCTTCATCCATAAAGATGACCCGGTTCGCAACCTGACGCGCAAAGCCCATCTCGTGCGTGACGCAGAGCATGGTCATGCCTTCTTCTGCAAGCTCGATCATCGTGTCGAGAACCTCCTTGATCATCTCAGGATCAAGCGCCGATGTCGGTTCATCGAAAAGCATGATACGCGGTCGCATGCACAACGAACGCGCAATCGCGACGCGCTGTTGCTGACCACCGGAAAGCTGGCCGGGATATTTGTCGGCCTGTTCCGGGATCTTAACCTTCTTCAGGAAATGCATCGCCGTTTCTTCAGCCTCTTTCTTGGGTGTTTTTCGCACCCAGATTGGAGCCAGCGTACAATTCTCAAGAATTGTGAGATGGGGGAACAAGTTGAAGTGCTGAAAGCACATGCCGACTTCCGACCGAATCTTGTCGATGTTCTTGAGATCAGACGACAACAGTGTGCCGTCCACCTCAATCGTTCCCTTTTGATGCTCTTCCAGCGCGTTAATGCAGCGGATCAGCGTGGATTTACCAGAACCGGACGGCCCGCAAATCACGATCCGTTCGCCGCGATGGACGGTCAGATCAATATCGCGCAGCACATGGAACGTGCCGTACCATTTGTTCATACTGTTAATGCTGATCGCGATTTCGTCCGAGACTTGCATCTGTTTTGCTTCGGCCATTGTTTAGCCCTTTCTTAACGGTGATCTGTTGCGAGGCGGCGTTCAAGCCACTGCGAATATTGTGAAATGCCATAGCAAACGATGAAGAACAGGACGGCAGCAAACATAAAGAGTTCCCAATAGACTCCGTTCCAGTCCGTAGAGGCAAGGATCGGCCCGCGGATCATACCGACAATGTCGAAAAGCGAGATCACAGAAACCAGCGTGGTGTCCTTGAACAATCCCACGGCGATGTTGACGATACCAGGGATCGATATCTTGAGCGCCTGCGGCAGAATGATCAGCCGCATGGATTGTGCATAGTCCAACCCCAGTGAATTGGCCGCTTCATATTGTCCTTTGGGCAAGGCAGCCAGACCACCCCGTATCACTTCCGCGATATAGGCCGACGAGAACATCGTGATCATGATCACCACGCGCAGGAACAAATCAACCGTCGCATCCGGTGGAAAGAAATACGCCAGCATTACGTTCGCCACAAAAAGCAGCGTGATCAGCGGGACGCCCCGGATGAATTCGATGAACAATACGCTGATCATCTTGACGACCGGCAAGTTAGATTGACGCCCTAATGCGAGCGCGATCCCGATCGGTACTGACAAGGACACACATGTCACGCCCAGCATCATGTTCAGCATGAAACCACCCAGATTACGGCTAGGTACAGCGGTAAGCATCGCATTGTCAGACGCGCCGACAGGGATCAGCAGGCCGCCGATGTACCAGATCACACAGGCGACGGCGATACCGCCAAAGAACCCTGCGGCAAAGCTATTTTTGACGAACCGCTCATAGACGAAATAGCCCGCGACAAAACCCAGAAGCGCAATGATTGGCACAAAGATCGTGCCACCCCAGATCAGCCAATAGGCAAGAAATGGATAGACGCCTGTGAAAAACAACAACTTGCGGGGCAGGTCAAAGAACAACACCGGCGCGGCGGCTAAAAACAGCAGCACGAATGCGAGCGTCGGACGCCAGTAGCTGTCACTTGGATAGGTAAACCCAAACAAGAGCTGGTTCCAGCGTTCTGTCAGAACCGAAAAGCAAGCGCCGGTCACCCCATCAAGGGCTTCGCGGCATTCTGACAGGCTTGTAGTGTTCCAAAGTCCGTTCAGCATCCAAGGCAAGGTTGCTGTCAGGATCACATAGATCACATAGATCGCCGCAACAGTTAGAAGCGCATTCGGCCATGTGGCAAAGAGATTGGTGCGCATCCAAAGGACAGGGCCACTTGCTGCCATGGGCGGTGCCGCCGGAGGTAGCGCCGTTTCACGGACAAAAGCGACGGATTGTGCATGTGTATCTGACATGGCTTAACGCTCCTTCAGCTTGGTGGCATTGTTGTAGACGTTCATCACCAGCGAGATCGACAGTGATATGATCAGATAGAACAGCATCAGCAGCAGAACACATTCAATCGCGCGGCCTGTTTGGTTGAGGGTAATCCCACCAAGGGTCGCAGTAATGTCCGCATAGCCCACCAGAATCGCCAGTGACGAGTTCTTGGTGATGTTCAGGTACTGTGAAATAAGCGGTGGAATGATCACCCTCAACGCTTGTGGCAGCACCACAAGGTTCATCACCCGACCAGGACGCAGGCCCAGTGCCGATGCAGCTTCTGTTTGGCCACGTGACACCGCTTGAATACCAGCACGGACGTTTTCAGCGATAAAGGCACCGGTATAGATCGACAAAGCGAACCACAGGGCGATCAAGGGCGCGCCAATCTGCAGGCCCCCCTGAAAGTTAAAGCCTTTGAGTGCAGGATAATCGAGCCCGATCGGTGATCCCATGATGAAGTACATCAGGATCGTCGGCACGAAAAAGATCGCAATTGATGGCCAGAGCATTGGCAACAGGCGGCCCGTATCAAACAGCAGCTTAGTGGCATATCGGCGATAGGCGAACACGCCGATTATCGACAAAAGAAACGTTGCCACGACCACCATTGATCCCGGTCCCCAGACCGGTGCGGGAATATAAACGCCGCGGTTGGTAAAGGCGACCGCGTCCATGAACAAGGTTGAGCTTGGCGTTTCACCCCGGAACGCATTCGGCGCAGGCATTGAAACCGTCATGATCGTATAGATGATCAAAATCCAGATCAGCACCGGGATGTTGCGGAATATCTCGACATAAAAGGACATCAACTTGCGCACCAACCAGTTTTTGGAAAGGCGCAACACCCCGGCGAGCACTCCAAATATGGTCGCGGTAATACAGGCCAGAAAGGCAACCAGCAGCGTGTTTAGAATCCCGACCCAAGCTGCCTGAAGGTTCGAGGATTGGCTGGTATAAGAGATAAGCGTCTGGTTGATGTCATACCCAGCGGGGCTGCCCAAGAATTCATAGCTGATATTCAGGCCAGCCGCACGAAGGTTCGCGGCAAGGTTGGAACCAAGATACCAAAAGGCCGCAACCAGTAAGATCAAGGCAATGGCTTGCATTGTCATTGCGCGATAGCGTGTATCGTACAAAAGCATGGAGAGCCGGAACTCTCCCTTCGGGGCGTCGGTGAGTGTCGTCATGAAACTGTTCCCTGTGTCCCTGGCCTTTTTTATGGTGCATCTTTTTGATGCGTGGCCGGGTCATTTATTGGTCGTCCCACTGCATCTTATGTGCAGCATAATCGTCTAAGAGCAAAGGGCGCGAGGTGATCCTCGCGCCCTTTGGCATCAGTTCTTAGCGGAACGGAGGCGTATAAAGCAGCCCGCCATCTGTCCACTGTGCGTTCAGGCCACGGGCCAGACCGATTGGTGTTTCTTCGCCAATGTTCTTGGCAAAGATTTCGCCGTAGTTGCCACCAGCCATAATGGCCGCTTTGGCCCAGCCAGCGTCAAGACCCAGCATTTCACCCAATGTACCTTCGGTACCCAACAGACGGGCAACCTCGGGGTTGGTGGTGTTGCCAGCCATCTCTTCGATGTTGGCCGATGACACACCCAGCTCTTCAGCTGCGATCAGTGCGTTCAATGTCCAACGGACAACGTCGCCCCATTCGTTGTCGCCGTGGCGAACAAGCGGGCCAAGTGGCTCTTTTGAGATGATTTCAGGAAGCAGAACGTGGTCGCCTGGGTTTTCAAACGTCGCACGTGTCGCCGCCAGACCGGATGCGTCTGTAGTGTATGTGTCGCAGGCACCGGCAAGGTACTGCTGCTGACCTTCGGCATTTGTTTCGATTGGCACAGGCTCATAGCTGATGTTGTTCGCACGGAAGAAGTCCGCGAGGTTCAGCTCAGTTGTTGTACCAGTCTGAATGCAGACGGTCGCGCCGTCCAGATCCTTGGCAGATGAAACACCCAATGCTTTGGGTACCATGAAGCCTTGGCCGTCATAGTAGTTCACGCCGATGAAATCGAACTTAAGATCGACATCACGTGAGAATGTCCATGTTGTGTTACGAGCCAACATGTCGATTTCGCCAGACGCCAGCGCGGTAAAGCGTGTTTTGCCCGTTGTTGGAATGAATTCAACAGCTGTCGGATCATTCAGAACCGCGGCTGCAACAGCGCGGCAGACCGCGACGTCAAAGCCATCCCAAACGCCATTGGCATCTGGAGCAGCAAAACCAACCAGACCGGTTGTCACACCACAGTTCAGCTTGCCGCGTGCTTTCACATCATCAAGCGTGCCAGCAGCTGCAGCACCAGCGGCAAGACCGGCTACGGTCAGCGCGCCAAAAATTACGGATTTTTTCATTGTTACCTCTTCCTGATATTCCGCCGCGTTTATGGGCGGTTAAACCGACCTCTTTTGAAGCCGGAGGTGATACTGTGCAAAGTGATCTCTACTCAGTCGCCCGCAGTGTGGTCGGATTCCCATTTGAAGGTCAAGGGTGGGTTGTTCAAAATCGCGTAAACCAAGGCTCTGAGACCCCTGTAAGGCGATTAAAACCGTATTAATTGAACTGACAAAGCCGGAACATGCGGCAGGCATGCAGGAAACCAGCCATTTTCAGTGCTGCCATCGCTTCGGCATCGTCGTCGTGACCCCATTGTTCAGCCTGCCAAATTTCGTCTAACCGCGATAGGTTCCACAGCTCTTGGGGGTCGCGTGCTTCAAGTGTGGCAGCAAACCCCAAAATAAGTGAGCCTGACAGACTGACCAGATCATGAAACGCGGTCAGCTCAAAGGCGTCAAACGCGTGCGTTCGAGCGCTGAGTTTACGCAATTCAACAGGGTCCTGGGGCTGATGGATCACACCAACACGGGTCTGCAACCGAACATTCAGCGCTTGTTCCGCCCAATCCAGCATAGGATCCCATTGCGCTGTTTGCCTTGCAACCAGCCCTTCGGGGGCTTCAGCGCGGTAACACGTCAAATCAGCGTCACCGTAGGCCGCCAGCATATCTGCGACTTCAGCGTGCTGCACCGACACTTTATCAATCGCAGCGTTGGCGGTTTTGGTCACTGGCATGGTCTGCGGTTTGATCACGCCCTCTTGGGCCTGCCATTCTGCAGCAACAGCGTCTGCGATTACTTCAGTCGGTAAGATCAGCGGGCGTTTGGCGGGCGTTTTGACCAATCGCCCATCAAGCTCGATGGCAAAACCACCCGTTGAAGGCACGACAACAGCTTCTTTCCAGAATCGTTTTGCTTTCCAGTCGCTCATCTCGCCTCACCCCAAACCGATTGAAGGGTCGGAAGCAGATCAGCAAATCCGTCGATCACCAAGTGAGCATTGCCCAGCTTTTCGCGGCCATGATAGCCCCAGCTCACGCCAATGCCCCTGACCCCGGCCGCCACAGCCATATCCATGTCAAAGCTGGTATCGCCAATCATCACGGTGTTGTCAGCGGTTACGCCTGCGTCCGTCATGGCCTGAAGGATCATCGATGGGTGTGGTTTTGACGGATGAAAATCCGCAACCTGTTGAGTAACAAACATCTCATGCAGCCCATGGCCTTCGATCAGCTTGTCCAGACCACGTCGCGATTTGCCCGTCGCCACACCTAACAACATATCCGGCCTTGCGCCCAATATCTTGAGTGCCGCCAATGCACCCGGATAGAGCGGCGATGACTGCGCCACGCCGGCATCCGCGCGCAGCTGAATGTAGGCATCTTTATAGGCCTGAACCATCTTCGCATGGACATCACTGGCGGCGTCGGGCGCAAGGACAGGCATTGCGACATTCAAAGACAGCCCGACAATGCTCAACAACGTCTCACGAGGTGGCAATGGCACCTTCACTGACGCAAAAGCCGCCGTCATCGCCCCGACAATGTCGCCCTGGCTGTCTACAAGCGTGCCATCAACATCAAAGATCACCAAACGCAAGGGTGCGCT
The DNA here is from genome assembly GCF_042611115.2 of Sulfitobacter sediminivivens. Lineage (NCBI taxonomy): Bacteria > Pseudomonadati > Pseudomonadota > Alphaproteobacteria > Rhodobacterales > Roseobacteraceae > Sulfitobacter > Sulfitobacter sediminivivens. The sequence continues at coordinate 24,727 of NZ_JBHGAR020000022.1, read as the reverse complement.
CACCCCCAATCCTCCTCAAACGGATCGTCAGGGACATCAGAGGCGGACCACTGAAACGTATCCCACGTGCGCTGCATGTGATCAGGCATAGGGGCAATCAACTTGAGCTGTGCTTTGGTCACGGGATGCTCGATTGTCAGGGACCGCGCGTGCAGATGCAGCTTTTTCGAGATATCACCGCCCAGCTGTGCGCCCCATCCGTCACCCATGTTGTCCTGACCGGATCCACCATATTTCCCATCACCGACAATCGGATGCCCAATCTCGGCCATATGCGCGCGCAACTGGTGGGTGCGTCCCGTCACCGGGATCAGCGCCGCCCAACAGGTGCGCGTTCCGGCCTGCGCCAGCACCGCGTAGTCCGTTACCGCGCGCTTTGCGCCTTCGGTTGTGTCGACGTCACGCGGATGGACTGCGATCATCTTTTCGCCTTCGCCCCGTGCGCCATGGCCGCCCGCTTTGACCAGACCAAATTTGATCTGACCATGTTTTGGATGCGGCACGCCTGCGACAGCGGCCCAATAGATCTTGCGCGTCTCCCGGTGCCGGAAACTTGCCGTCAGCGCCGCCGCAACCGACCGGGTGCGCGCCATCAGGAGAACACCAGACGTATCCTTATCGATGCGGTGCACCAGCCTTGGCTTTTCATCCAGATCAAAGATCAATGCCTCTGCCAAAGCATCAACATGACGGTCCGATTGCCCCGATCCCCCCTGCACCGGCAGGCCGGGAGGTTTGTTCAGCGCAATCACATGATCGTCGCGGTAAATCACACAAGACCGGATGAATTTGGCATCCGCTTCCGTTACCCGCGTGCGTTTGGGCGGCGGGGGTGCTTCTTTATCAGGCAGCGGCGGAATGCGCACCTGTTGACCCGCCTCCAGCCGCGTCGATGCCTTAACGCGACCACCATTGACACGAATGTCACCCTTGCGGCACATCTTTTCGATGCGCCCCTGCGAGATTAACGGGAATGTGCGCTTGAACCAGCGATCCAGCCGCTGGTCCCCGTCGCCATCTTCCACAATCAGGGTCTGAACCCGGCTCATACAAATACTCCTCGGGCCAACCATAGGCCCAACATCAATCCAACTATCGACAACCCCACAGAGAGCGCGACATAACCCGCTGCTGCCCCAATCTGCCCGCGTTCCATCAAAGTGACCGTTTCCAGCGAAAACGCCGAAAACGTGGTGAAGCCGCCCAGCAGACCAGTCATCATGAACGGACTAAGGTGCGTCAGCCCGCGATGTGCAGCGGCAACAACAAAAACGCCCATCAGAAATGACCCGATGACATTGACAGTCAGGATCGCAAACGGGAATTCGGTCGGGCCAGCCAGACGCAAGGCGACCGCGCCAAAAATGAAACGCAAAGACGCGCCAATCGCACCACCAAGGGCAACAAGGGACAGGGTTGAAATCATTCGCATCCCTTCGCGCGGGCGGACGCCAGAGTCAAGTTTTACTGGGACTTACGTCTGGTCGTCGCGTTTCAACCGCAGCTTGGTGAAGTAATCGAGCCGTTTTTTCAGCTCGCGTTCAAACCCGCGTTCAACCGGGGCATAAAGCACGGGCCGCTTCATGGTTTCGGGAAAATAATCCTGCCCTGAAAAACCATCTTCCGCATCATGGTCATAGGCATAACCCGCGCCGTACCCTTGTTCTTTCATCATCTTGGTCGGCGCATTCAAGATATGCTTTGGCGGCGGTTCTGACCCGGTTTCCCTGGCTGCCTTACGGGCCCCTTTATAAGCGACATAGGTGGCGTTCGATTTCGGGGCGAGCGCCAGATAAGCCACAGCTTGGGCCAACGCCAGTTCACCCTCGGGACTGCCGAGGCGTTCAAACGTCTCCCATGATTGCAAACAAACCGCCTGCGCCTGCGGATCGGCCAGACCGATATCCTCCACCGCCATCCGGGTGATCCGGCGCGCCAGATAGCGTGGATCCTCACCACCCTCCAACATCCGCGCGAACCAATAAAGTGCCGCATCCGGGTCCGACCCCCGGACCGATTTGTGCAGTGCAGAAATCAGATTGTAATGCGCATCGCCGCCCTTGTCGTATTGCGCCGCGCGCCGCATCAGGCGGGTCGCAAGCGCAGTTTTATCCAGCTTGCCTTCGCCCTTCCACGCCACCACCTGTTCGATCAAGTTCAACAGCGCCCGCCCGTCGCCGTCCGCCATCTCAAGCAATGCCTCGCGCGCCGGACCGTCCAATGGCAGCGGTTTGCCCAACTCCTGCTCAGCGCGCTGCGCGAGTTTCTCCAGATCGGACAGTGGCAGCCGTTCCAACACCAAAACCTGAGCACGGCTTAGCACAGCGGCGTTCAACTCAAAACTGGGGTTTTCCGTGGTCGCCCCGACCAGCAGGATGGTGCCATCCTCCATATGCGGCAAAAACCCGTCTTGCTGCGCTTTGTTAAAGCGGTGGATTTCATCGACAAAAAGCAATGTCCCCTGCCCGTTTTGACGCCGTATCTTCGCGGCCTCAAATACTTTGCGCAGTTCCGGTACACCGCTGAATATCGCCGATATTTGCACAAAATGCAGGTCCGTCTCATCCGCCAGCAACCGCGCGATGGTGGTTTTGCCAACGCCGGGCGGACCCCAAAAAATAAGCGAGCTTAGCGCACCAGAGGCCAACATGACGGTCAGGGGTGCGTCCGGTCCCAGTACCTTTTGCTGGCCGATGACTTCTAACAGGGCCTTGGGACGCAACCGATCCGCCAAAGGCCGGTGGGCGCTGTCGGGCAAAGCCGCGCCGCTATCGAATAAATCGACCATGCTCAGACCCGAAACCGCAGGGAAATGCGACGATCACCACGTTGAATCAGCATCTGGACACGCCGCACCTGCCCACCAAGCACAGTTGCAACCTCGTCGGGATGCGTGATCTCAACGCCGTTGACGCTGAGAATAATATCGCCGGTGCCCAGGCCGACGCGCGGTGTCAACGGGCCTGCATCCACAACAACGACCCCGGTGGCCTCCAACGGCAAATTCATCTCAGATATCAGTGCCGGATTGACCCGCGCTATGGTCAGACCGGGCAGCATGCTCTGTTCACCCAAGACCAGTTGCGCACGCGGTGGATCATCCGGTGCTCCGATCAACGCCACTTCGATTTCAGCGGATTGGCCGTCGCGCAGGCGCGCCACTTGGACTGTCTGCCCAGACCCCGCGACACTCATGCGATAGATCATCTCTGCAGGCGTGTTGACCAACTGGCCGTCCACAGAGACGATTACATCCCCAACCGCCAAACCCGCACTCAAGAAGGGGCTCACTGCATGCAAGCCGGACACTATGATTCCGCCAGGCCGATCCAAGCCCAGCGGTGCCGCCATATCCGCATCAACCGGCTGACCATTGATCCCCGCCCAGGGCCGCTCAAACTGCGCGGCACCTGAACGCGCCTGCGCAATAAAAGCTGCAACCAGATCGGCCGGGATCGCAAAACCGATGCCATTTGACCCCCCGGACCTGGTCAGGATCGACGTATTCACGCCAATCAAACGCCCCTCGATGTCAATCAAAGCGCCGCCTGAGTTACCGGGATTGATTGGTGCGTCAGTCTGTATGAAATACCCAAGACCGCCATTGCCCGCAGCACCCGACCGCGCCAGACCGGACACAATCCCGCTGCTGACAGTTTGGCCCACACCAAACGGGTTTCCAATCGCCAGTGTTAATTCACCCACCTCAACCTCATCGCTTTTGCGCAGAGGGAGAAAGGGCAAACTCTCGGGTGCATCAATCTTGAGGATCGCGAGATCCGCATCAGCATCACTCAAAAGCACCCGTGCGCTGAATTCGCGCCGGTCGTTCAACACCACCCTAATATCCGTGGCCATTCCGACCACATGATAATTCGACACGATAATCCCTTCTTCAGACAAGATCACCCCTGACCCAAGTGAATTCTGCACACGCGGCTTTTCCGAAAACGGATCCTGAAAGAATCGCTCAAAAAAAGGATCGGACTGCAACGGTGTGCGCTGGGGTGCGGACATGATCTTGGCATAGATGTTGACGACGGCCGGCGCGGCCTGTTTAACCAATGGCACAAAGCTGAGCTGCATCTGTGCGGCCGACTGCGGGACCTGTTGCGCGGCCAGCGGGGCGGCCAACAAGGCAAGGATCAAAAGTAAATATCTCATGGTCCTGATATGCGCAGCCTTGCGGCGATGCGCAACTCCTGTGCTCTATTTGGTCATGATTTCACATCACCCAAATACAAAAAGCCCCGCCAATGGCGGGGCTTTGCAGTCGCAAATTGCGGCTTGAGATTATTCGTCTGCAGCGGCTTCTTCGGCGGCCAAACGGGCTTTGTCGCCAGCGCCTTTGGCGTCGCGGTCACGGTCCACAAATTCGATGATCGCCATCGGGGCCATGTCGCCATAGCGGAAACCGGCCTTGAGCACGCGCACATAACCACCCTGACGGTCCTTGTAGCGTGGTCCAAGGATGTCGAACAGTTTAGTAACGTACTGATCTTCTTTCAGTTTTGACGCTGCCTGACGGCGGGCGTGCAAATCACCACGTTTGGCCAGCGTGATCATCTTTTCGATGATCGGGCGCAGTTCTTTGGCCTTGGGCAATGTTGTTTTTATCTGCTCATGTTCAATGAGCGAGCCTGCCATGTTCGCCCAGAGCGCCTTGCGGTGCTCATGTGTGCGGTTCAGGCGGCGGTATCCACGTGCGTGACGCATTTTATAGTCTCCTAGATCGCCCTCTACGGGCATTTATACTTTGTACCAGCCGTGATGCGTGTCAGCGGCCTTATTGGGGCGGGATGCCCATATTTCCGACGTCTGTTTTATGTCGGTATTCTGTCGGTATCGCGTCGGTATTTTCAACCGACGCGACACCCGATGGCTTAGAACGAATCCTCGAACTTCTTGGCGAGGTCTTCGATGTTGTCCGGTGGCCAATCCTCAACGTCCATACCAAGGTGCAAACCCATGCCTGACAGCACTTCCTTGATCTCGTTCAGGGACTTGCGGCCAAAGTTCGGCGTGCGCAGCATTTCGGCTTCTGTCTTTTGGATCAGATCGCCGATGTAAACGATGTTGTCGTTCTTGAGGCAGTTTGCCGAGCGAACAGACAATTCCAACTCGTCCACTTTCTTGAGCAGAAGCGGGTTGAATTCCAGACCATCATCATCGTCCTGATGGGACGCTGATTCAGGTTCGTCAAAGTTCACGAAGATACCCAACTGGTCCTGCAGGATACGCGCGGCAAACGCCACGGCGTCATCCGGCGTAATCGACCCATCTGTTTCGACCTTCATCGTCAGTTTGTCATAATCCAGCACCTGACCTTCGCGGGTTGGTTGCACGTCATAAGACACTTTCTTGACCGGGCTATAGATCGCGTCGATTGGGATCAAACCAATTGGCGCATCCTCTGGCTTGTTCTTTTCAGCCGAAACATAGCCTTTGCCGGTGTTCACAGTCAGTTCCATGTACACATCCGCGCCGTCATCAAGGTGACAGATCACGTGATCACGGTTGAGAATTTCAATGCCAGCGGATTCGCTGATATCGCCTGCCGTGACAACACCCGGACCTTTGGCAGAAATCGACAGGCGCTTTGGCCCTTCGACTTCCATACGGATGCTGACACCCTTGAGGTTCAGGATGATGTCGGTGACGTCTTCACGCACACCAGCGACGCTTGAGAATTCATGCAGCACGTTGTCGATTTGCACGGACGTGATCGCGGCACCTTGCAGTGACGACATCAGAACGCGGCGCAGCGCGTTGCCCATGGTCAGACCAAAGCCGCGTTCCAGCGGTTCGGCCACAACGGTTGCTTGACGCGCGGGGTCATTGCCCTGTTTGACTTCAAGTTGTGTTGGCTTGATCAATTCAGCCCAATTTTTATGGATCATGCGGTCCCTCCATCCTTGTTTGTGCTTCATGTCCAAAAGACACAAACGCTCGAGGTTTCAAAAAAGCGGTATGGGGCCGAGCAAAACACCCGGCCCCGAATAGAAATATCTCTCTTAGACGCGGCGGCGCTTTGGTGGGCGGCAACCGTTGTGGGCCATTGGCGTCACATCACGGATCGAGGTGATGTTGAAACCGGCAGCAGCCAAAGCGCGCAATGCGCTCTCACGACCTGAGCCAGGGCCCTGCACTTCGACTTCCAGCGTTTTCACGCCGTGGTCCGCAGCCTTACGGCCCACGTCTTCTGCTGCCATCTGGGCGGCATAAGGTGTCGATTTACGCGATCCCTTAAAACCCATGGTGCCGGCAGAGGACCATGCAATCGCATTGCCCTGAACGTCAGAAATCAGGATTTTTGTGTTGTTAAAGGAAGAGTTCACATGCGCCACACCTGCGGCGATGTTCTTGGAAACCTTCTTCTTAACGCGTGTCTTTTCACGTGCCATTGGTCAGACCCTCCCTTATTTCTTCTTGCCGGCAATGGCCTTTGCGGGGCCTTTGCGGGTGCGAGCGTTGGTGTGGGTACGCTGACCACGAACCGGCAGGTTACGACGGTGGCGCAGGCCACGGTAGCAACCAAGGTCCATCAGACGCTTGATGTTCATCTGGGTGTCACGGCGCAGGTCACCTTCAACGGTGAAGTTTGCGTCGATGTGCTCGCGCACGGCCAGAATTTCGGAATCGCTGAGCTCGTTCACGCGACGCGAACGGTCAATACCAACCGCCTCGCAGATCGCTTCTGCGGAAGAGTTGCCGATACCAGTGATATATGTGAGGGCGATTGGAACCCGCTTTGCAGTCGGGATGTTTACGCCGGCAATACGTGCCACGTGTCATATTCCTTTTCGTTGCGGGTCCGTCATACCAGACCCTTTTTTCACAACATTAGCCCGAGGCGATTAGGCCACCGGGCTTGAGCTGATCAGGTGATCTTGCGGTGTCGGGCGCTACCCTCGTCGCAAATTGATTCTCGTCAGAGATAGGGGTGATTAGGAGGTTTTGCACAGGGCGTCAAGGCGCGTTGATCAGGCTGCGCTCAGACGGCGGTCAGGCCGCAGTACCTTAGGAAAAATTCATGCCGAGAAAGAGGTCCGAGGCGGCAAAATGAGCCATTCAAAGATGCGTCAGCCCTTCAGCGCCGCCGCAATCTCAGCCTGCACCTCTTCGATCTCGCCCAGACCGTTCACAGCCTTCAGCAAGCCTTTGGCATAGTAGTACCCAATCAGCGGCGAGGTCTGTTTGTAGTAGGCCATCAACCGGATCTTGAGGCTTTCTTCGTTATCATCGGCACGGCGTTTGAATTCGGTGCCGCCGCAGTGGTCACATTTGCCATCGGCGGGGATCGGCTTGGTGTTGTCATTAAAGACCTCACCGCAATTACCGCAGGTAGACCGCGCAGTGATGCGTTCAACAAGGGCATCATCGTCAACGCGCATTTCAATCACCGCGTCGATCCGTTGCCCTTCAAATTTCATGAGGTCCGCCAATGCGTCAGCTTGCTCCAACGTGCGCGGAAAGCCATCAAAGATGAAACCGTCATGGGTTGTGTCACTTTCAAGCTTCTCTTTGATCAGCCCGATGACAATCTCATCGGTCACCAGTTCGCCGCGCGCCATGACACCCGCGACCATCTTGCCCATTTCCGTGCCAGAATCCTTGGCCTCGCGCAGCATGTCGCCTGTCGAAAGCTGGACCATGTTGCGGTTCTCAACCAGATAGCGTGCTTGTGTGCCTTTGCCTGCGCCCGGAGGCCCGAGAAGAATTATATTCATCGACGTACCGGGCTCCGTTTTTTGCGTGGGCCTTTTTTGCCAGCACCTTTGCCGCGTAGCTGCGACCGCTCCAGCAGACCTTCATATTGATGTGCCAACAGGTGACTTTGAACCTGTTGAATCGTGTCCATTGTCACGGATACCACAATGAGCACCGATGTACCGCCAAAATAAAATGGAATGGCAAACTGACCGCGCAAGATTTCTGGCAGGATACAAACCGCAGCCAGATAGGCCGCTCCAAGAACCAGAACCCGGTTCACCACGTATTCCAGATATTCAGCGGTCTTTTTACCGGGACGGATACCGGGGACAAAGCCGTTTTGGTTCTTGAGGTTTTCGGCCACGTCGTCGGGTTTAAAGCTGACGTTGAACGTGTAGAAATACGCAAAAAACACGATCATCGCCACAAAGAACAACAGATAGAGCGGTTGACCAGGGCCAAAGTTCGCCAGAAGCCATGACATGATCGGGCTGGTCGAATTCCCCGAAAAGGTGCTGATGGTGACAGGCAGCAACAGCAAGGATGAGGCAAAGATCGCCGGGATCACGCCCGCAGGGTTCACTTTTACCGGCAGGTGCGAGGCCCCGCCATCATACATCTTCATCCCGACCTGACGACGCGGGTATTGAATGTGGATCTTGCGCTGGGCACGCTCCATGAACACCACGAACATAATGGTGACAATCACCATGACCAGCACCGCGATAATCACCGCCGGGCTGATCGCACCGGACCGACCAGAGGCAAAGAACTGTGCGATCGCCGCAGGAACCTCGGCGATGATGCCAACAAAGATGATCAGCGAAATACCGTTGCCGATGCCGCGTGCGGTGATCTGTTCACCCAGCCACATCAGGAACATGGTGCCGCCCACAAGCGTGATCATACAGGCAATACGGAAATAGAGCCCCGGATCTGCGGCGATATCGCCCGCTTCCAGTGACACGGCCAACCCATAAGACTGCAACGTTGCCAGCGCCACGGTTCCATAGCGGGTGTACTGGTTGATCTTTTTGCGGCCCTGTTCGCCCTCTTTCTTGATCGCCTCAAGCGCTGGCACCATCGAGGTCAGAAGCTGCACAATGATCGAGGCGGAAATATAGGGCATGATGCCAAGGGCAAAGATACCCATCCGCCCCAGCGCGCCACCGGTGAACATGCTTACCATGCCGCCGATACCCTGACCTGCCTGCTCCATAAAGTCGCGCAGCGCGCCACCGTCGATGCCCGGCACCGGAATAAACGTGCCAAGGCGGTAAACGATCAGCAGGCCGAGGGTAAAGAGGATGCGGTTGCGCAGGTCCGTTGCTTTGCCCAACGCGGACCAGCTGGTGTTGGCGGCCATGTTTTCGACGGCAGATACCATGTGAGGGCTCTTTTCTATAACGAAAATACCGCCCGAACCGTTTTCCGGCAGGCGGCATTAAGGAAAACTTGAAGTTATGTAAGCGGGACGCGGCCCGCTCACAAGCCTTAAGGCCGCTTTACGCGGTTGTTTCGGCCACTTTCGGTGCCGTGACGGTCAGGGTGCCGCCCGCTTTTTCCACCGCTTCGATCGCAGACTTGGATGCACCGGCAACCTGCAGGTCAACTTTCGAGGTGATGTCACCCTTGGCCAACACGCGGATACCATCAAGCTCGCGGCGAACGAGGCCGGAGGCGACAAGTGCCGCGCCGTCGATGGCTTTCTTCGCGTCGAGCTTTTTGGCGTCGATGAATTTCTGGATCAGACCAAGGTTCACAACCGCGTATGATTTGCGGTTCGGCTTGTTAAAGCCACGCTTTGGCAGACGTTGGTAGAGCGGCATCTGGCCGCCTTCATAGCCATTGATCGCCACACCCGAGCGGGATTTTTGACCTTTGATACCACGGCCACCCATCTTGCCGGTGCCCGAGCCCGGGCCACGACCAACGCGCTTGCGTTTCTTGGTGGCACCTTCGTTGTCTGAAAGTTCATGCAGTTTCATGTCGCTTCTCCTTTTGCCGGAAATGCTCCCCAGCGACGGGAGTGAGCAAACGCGGCGTTTACGATTCTATGCGGCGGTAAGGTGGCCACTGGGGGCGTATAGACGGGGGAGGTGTGGGGATCAAGGGTGTATGCTTGATTGCCCAATCTTCTGACTGTACTTAATAAGAATGGCAAATCTCACGGACAACCAGCTTAAAACTATAAAAAGGTTTGTCTCCCACCCTTCCGGTTTGGGATACGTTCTAAATTACTCAAACAACTCATTTTCAAGTTGGTTTCGTGACAATTGGAACGTCAACATCGATTGGGAAGAATATACGAATGGTGAATTGTCAAAAGGGGACCGACTACTTTCATTTTGCGCCAAGGCTGATGTAGATTTGGTTAGCTCGGTACTTCGTCGCCTCTATGACGAAGCAATTGAATTAGATATTGAGACTTCTGAGCAAGTCACAGTTCAAACGGTCAGGAGTTTTCAACAAATACTTTTGACACTTGAGGCGCAGGCCACGATCAAAGGTAATACCTCCCAACCCAAAGGCTTTTCAAAAGAAACCGTACTCAGGAATGTAAAAAACAGCAGGCCGAGCATCATACTCGTTGTGTCTGGGACTATTGAAAGGCTCGCTGAATTTCGAGAGGTCGTTCGCGCTGATAATGCTCTGGGTGCAACACAGCCAGAAACAAAAGATCGTCTGCTGAAGTTACTAGATGCACTTAGCGTCCATTTGGAAAATCTGCTCAAACTTGTACCAATGATTGATCAAGAAGTATCAGGCGAACAAGGTAGCCAAATTGTTAAATGGACCGATCAGTATGTGAACGCAGCATTACCTAAACTCCAAGAATACGTATCTCCAGAAGCACTTGGAAGAACATCCGTTCCGGCTGGGCTGATTCTACTTTGCGGTGGAATTGGCTCGCTTTTAACTGGTTTTAGCCCAATTGGGTTTGGAGCGGGTAGCATTGTAGGAAAGATGTTGGTCGGTGAAATGAAGAGCGGTGCCGCCGCTGATGAATTGCAAGATCGGTTCTCAGGCGAGAAATAAAAACGCCCCGCAGTTTCCCACGGGGCGTTCAAATCACGGTGGGTTTCACCCTTTTTCTTCCAAAATCTCGACCATGTGTGAAATCTTGTTGATCATGCCGCGCACGGCTGGGGTGTCTTCCAGTTCGCGCACACGGTGCATTTTGTTCAGGCCCAGACCAATCAGAGTCTGTTTCTGTTTGGCGGGGCGGCGGATCGGGGAACCGATCTGCTTGATGACGATTGTTTTTGCCATGATGCTCAGTCCTTATACGTCTGCTGTCGCAGAAGCGGACGGGCTGTTGTGGGCCACATCGCTTTGCTCGTCGATTTTGACGTCGGTTTTCGGCAGGATGTCCGCCACCTTCTTGCCGCGACGCTGTGCGACAGAGCGAGGTGAAGATTCCTTGCGCAATCCGTCCATGGTGGCGCGGATCATGTTGTAGGGGTTCTGCGAGCCGATGGACTTGGACACAACGTCCTTGATGCCCAGCATTTCGAATACGGCACGCATTGGACCACCGGCGATGATCCCGGTACCTTCCGGGGCCGTCCGCATCACAACGCGTCCAGCGCCGTGGCGACCTTCCATGTCGTGGTGCAATGTCCGACCTTCGCGCAGTTGCACGCGGATCATCTGACGCTTGGCCTGCTCTGTGGCTTTGCGAATGGCCTCAGGCACTTCTTTCGCTTTACCTTTGCCAAAGCCTACGCGGCCCTTTTGATCGCCAACAACGACCAGTGCGGCAAAGCCGAAGCGCTTACCACCCTTGACGGTCTTGGACACACGGTTGATCGCGACAAGGCGGTCCTGGAACTCAGGCGTCTCATCACGTTGGTTACGGCGGTTGCCGCCACGGTTGTCGTCTCTGGCCATGGGTGGCCTCCTTGATCTGCGGGCCTGCTGCCCGATTTTTCCAACCGAAGTGCCGAACCGGCCCCGGTCATCGAAGGTGCGCAGTGAATGCACACCCTACAGTGCTGTCGTAGGGTGCGCATTCACTGCGCACCGCCGTTCTTATATCTTCAGACCGCCTTCGCGTGCGGCGTCTGCCAGTGCTTTTACCTTGCCGTGGAACAGGAAACCGCCCCGGTCAAAATATGCGCTTTCAACGCCAGCCTTCTTGGCGCGTTCAGCAATTGCCGAACCCACTTTGGTGGCCGCGTCGATGTTATTCTTGCCCACAACACCCAGCGCTTTTTCAAGCGAGGATGCGGAAGCAACAGTTGTGCCAGCCACATCGTCGATCAATTGAACGCTGATGTTCTTGTTGGAGCGGTGAACGGAAAGACGCATGCGCCCTGCGTTCACTTTGCGAAGTTTGTTCCGAACGCGCATGCGGCGCTTGAGGAACAGTTGTCTTTTGGTGTTTGCCATGTTCCCGGTCCTTACTTCTTCTTGCCTTCTTTGCGGAAGACGAACTCACCCTTATAGCGAATGCCTTTGCCCTTATAGGGCTCGGGCTTGCGCCATGCGCGGATGTTCGCAGCGACCTGACCAACAAGCTGTTCGTCAATGCCTTCCACAATGATTTCGGTTTGCTTTGGCGCAGTTACAGTCACACCCTCGGGTGCGGTGTAATCCACGTCGTGGCTGAGGCCGAGGTTTAGTTTCAGTGTGTTCCCGGTGATCGCGGCACGATAACCAACACCCTGAATCTCCAACTCTTTCTTAAAGCCATCCGTCACGCCTGTGACCAAATTTGCAACCATTGTGCGGCTCATGCCCCACTGCTGGCGCGCGCGCTTGGATTTGCCACGGGGCATCACGGATACGGAATTGTCGTCGACTGTGATCGTGACATCATCCGTTGCTTTGAAAGTGCGGGTCCCCTTGGGGCCTTTCACTTCAATGGTCTGGCCGCTCACCGATGCCGTAACACCGCTGGGCAGATCAACCGCTTTTTTACCAATACGAGACATCTTGCTCTCCTCAGAATACGGTACAGAGCACTTCGCCGCCAACGTTCTGGCTGCGTGCGCTTTGATCCGACATCACACCCTTGGGGGTGGAGACAATCGACACGCCAAGGCCCTGACGGACCACCGGAATGTCATTGACGCCCATATAGACGCGGCGACCGGGCTTTGAGACCCGCTTCAATTCGCGAATAACAGGTTCGCCCTCGTAGTATTTCAGGCTGATTTCGATGGCCGGGTGGCCGTCTTTACCAGTTGTTGCTTCATAGCCACGGATGTAGCCCTCGTCTGCCAGCACGTCCAACACCCATGCACGCAGCTTGGAAGCTGGTGTCATAACTGTGGATTTGCCGCGCATCGAAGAGTTACGGATGCGTGTCAGCATATCTGCGATAGGATCGTTCATCTGATGCGCTCCCTTACCAGCTTGACTTGACCATGCCGGGGATCTGGCCAGCAGAGCCAAGATCCCGCAGCGCGATCCGCGAAATTTTTAGTTTACGATAATAAGCGTGCGGACGGCCCGTCAGCTGGCAACGGTTGTGCAAACGCACAGCCGAAGAGTTGCGGGGTAGTTTCGCCAGCGCGAGGGATGCGCGAAAACGCTCTTCCATCGGCTTTTCCTGGTCGCTTACAATCGCCTTCAAGGCAGCACGCTTTTCGGCGTACTTCTTGACCAGTGCTTCACGCTTTTTCTCGCGTGCGATCATAGATTTCTTAGCCATGTCTAATCCTTCCGCTTACGAATTGAAGGGCATGTTGAAAGCTTTCAACAGCGCCTTGGCTTCGTCGTCGGTTTTCGCCGTTGTGGCGATCACGATGTCCATTCCCCAGTTTTCGTCGATCTTATCAAAATCGATTTCAGGGAACACGAGGTGCTCTTTGAGGCCCATGGCATAGTTGCCACGCCCATCAAAAGACTTGCCCGATACGCCGCGAAAGTCGCGGATACGGGGCATTGCAACCGTGATCAGACGATCCAGGAATTCGTACATGCGATCGCCGCGCAGGGTCACTTTCGCGCCCATTGGCATTTCTTCACGTACACGGAAACCAGCGATAGATTTCTTGGCAATGGTCGTCATGGCCTTTTGGCCCGCGATCAGTGTCAGGTCTTCTTGCGCGGATTTGGCTTTCTTACTGTCACGGACAGCAGCAGCACCACAGCCGATGTTCAGAACGATCTTGTCCAAGCGCGGAATTTGCATCCCGTTCTTGTAACCAAACTGCTCTTTCATCGCGGCGCGGATGGTGTCGTTGTAAACGCCCTTCAACCGAGGCGTATATGTTGCGGTATCAAGCATCAGATCACATCCCCTGTTGTCTTGGCGAATCGGACTTTCTTGTCGCCGTCCATTTTGAATCCCACGCGGCTTGCTTTGCCATTGGCATCTGCAATTGCGAGGTTGCTCAGGTCAATCGGCATCGCCTTGGGGATGCGGCCCCCCTGGCTTTCTTGTGATTGACGTGTGGCGCGGATGGAAATGTTGATGCCGTCCACGATGGCTTTGTTCGACTTTGGGTCAACAGACGTAATGCTGCCTGTCTTGCCCTTGTCCTTACCAGCCAACACGATGACCTTGTCACCTTTGCGAAGTTTAGCAGCCATTACAGCACCTCCGGCGCAAGCGAAATGATCTTCATGAAGTTTTTTGCACGCAACTCACGTACAACCGGGCCAAAGATACGTGTACCGATGGGCTCGTTGTTGTTGTTGAGGATAACGGCGGCGTTGCGATCGAAACGGATGGCAGTGCCATCGTCACGACGTACTTCTTTGGCGGTGCGAACAACGACGGCCTTACGGACGTCGCCTTTTTTCACACGACCGCGAGGGATGGCTTCCTTGACCGACACGACAATAATGTCGCCGACGGATGCGTATTTACGCTTGGAACCACCCAGTACCTTGATGCACTGAACTCGGCGCGCGCCTGAGTTGTCAGCAACATCCAGGTTGGTCTGCATCTGGATCATTTGGTTTCTCCCGACCTTTGGGGCGCGATGCGTGCGTGATCCCCAGGGTTTCGATTAAGTGGGCGTGGTTCAGGCCTCAGCGGCTTGCAACACTTCCCAACGTTTGGTTTTCGACTTTGGTGCACATTCGATGATGCGAACGCTGTCGCCCACTTTGAATGTGTTGTTCTCATCGTGGGCCCGGTATTTCTTGGACTTACGAATGGTCTTCTTTAGAACCGGGTGCGTAAAGCGGCGCTCTACGGATACGGTCACGGTCTGGGCGTTGGCGTCCGATGTTACGGTACCTGTCAGGATACGCTTGGGCATTTCTCAGGCTCCTTATTCTTCGGATGCTGCAGCAGCAGCTTTTTGGTTCAACACGGTGTGCACACGGGCCACGTCACGCTTGACGGTGCGCAGACGGGCTGCGTTTTCCAGCTGGCCTGTGGCCTGCTGAAAACGCAGGTTGAACGATTCTTTTTTCAGGTTCACAAGTTCGTCGCGGAGCTGGTCCGGCGTCTTGTCATGTAGTTCGCTGGCTTTCATTGCCATCTTCCTTTTCAACATCACCGGAGGGCCGCAAAAGCGTGACCCTGATTCCCGGTGGAGTGGGGTGAAGTGCGCCGTATAGGGGGGTTTCATGGCCCGCGCAACCCCCTGCGCAGGGCGATGGCCGCAACCCAAGACAGATCGGCGCAATTACGTTATTCTACAGGTTCGAACACCGATTTAGATAGGAGCCTATTATGTCCATCCGCCTGTTCTGCGCACTCGCATTTTTATCATCCCCTGTCCATGCGGACGTCTGGAGTTTCAACACCCCATCGGGAAACATCGAATGTATCGTAGGCGAAGGGTTCGAAGGCTCCGACATCGAATGCACGATCTACAAACGCAGCGCGCCTGCCAAGGTCGCCGCACTGGCCGGATGTCCACTGAGCCGGGGAATCACATTTTGGATGAATGACACAGGCGGCGTGCGCGGCGCATGTGCCGCGGCGGGTGCGCGCCCAACCGGGACGCAGGGCGTCGCCGAATACAATGTAGAAGGCAAATTCGGTGGCTTTACCTGTTACTCCGCAACGTCCGGGCTGCAATGTCGTAATGAGAGTGGCCATGGGTTTCACCTCTCGCGGGCCAATCAAATGGCGTTTTGATCCACACTATCGCATCGGCGGATCGGATAAGGTATGAAACGTCATGTCTGAAATCAAATCGCTCTTTGCCACCCGCCTTTATCACGCCGCTCTTTCAGAGCAGGGTAATCCTATTGACGCGGAGGAATTAGAGGATTCATGCCTGTCTGTTGCCGAAGATGACGAAGCGGGTCAGAACTGGTGCGCGGAAAACGATTTTCCGGGCTACACCTCTTACGCGTCCCTGACCGACCTGCCCTGGCGCTTTCCGATCTTCAAGGACCTCAAGAAGGTGCTGGATAAACATGTTAAGGTATTTGCCAAGGATCTGGCCTTTGATCTGGATGGCAAAAAACTGAAGCTTGAGGACCTGTGGATCAACATCCTTCCCCGAGGCGGTATTCACACGGCGCACATCCATCCCCATTCGGTGATTTCCGGCACAACCTATGTGGCCATGCCCGACGGTGCCAGCGCGATCAAGTTCGAGGACCCCCGACTGGCCATGATGATGGCCGCGCCCGCGCGGGTGAAAGATGCACGCGAGGAAATGCGGACATTCTTGTATATCGCGCCGCAGGTGGGCGATGTGTTGTTGTGGGAAAGCTGGTTAAGGCACGAGGTGCCGATGAACTTGGTGGATGAGGACCGGGTGTCAGTGAGCTTTAATTACGGGTGGGGGTAGCAGGCCCGGCTCTAATAGAACACCGCGCCCGAACCGAAAGGCAGGAAGCAAAGTGCCCGCCCCTCGCCCGAAAGTAATTTTAGACTTCGCGTGAGTAAAGGAAGCCTATCCCCCAAACAGGTAAGAAAGCGAAACCCCCACCGCTTGCGCGACGGGGGTTTCCTTAACTCTACCGTAAGCGGAACGCGCATTCTCAAGAGAATGCGCTGCCTTCGCCGCGTCGCCCTAAAGGGTGACGGTTACCAGTCTTCGCGTACAACGACCCGTGTCTTGATCGGCAGCTTCATCGCGGCCAGACGCAGGGCTTCACGTGCGATATCATCGTTCACGCCGTCGATTTCGAACATCACCCGGCCCGGTTTGACCCGGCAGGCCCAGAAATCGACAGAACCTTTACCTTTACCCATACGGACTTCGGTTGGTTTTGACGTCACTGGCAAATCCGGGAAAATCCGGATCCAGACTCGGCCCTGACGCTTCATGTGGCGCGTCATGGCACGACGTGCCGCTTCGATCTGGCGTGCGGTGACACGCTCAGGCTCGGTTGCCTTAAGACCATAGGTGCCGAAGTTCAGGTCAGACCCGCCCTTTGCCAGACCCTTGATCTTGCCTTTGTGCTGCTTGCGGAATTTCGTCCGTTTTGGCTGTAGCATCTATCTACTCCTTAACGCCGACCGCCGGCACCGCGAGGTGCTGGGCCGTCTTGAAGTTCCTGTGCCTTGCGGTCACGCGCGGCGGGATCATGTTCCATGATCTCACCTTTGAAGATCCACGTCTTGATGCCGATGATGCCATAAGCAGTCATCGCCTCAACATGGGCGTAATCAATGTCGGCACGCAATGTGTGCAACGGCACGCGACCTTCACGGTACCATTCAGTCCGCGCAATCTCTGCGCCGCCCAAACGACCGGCAAGGTTCACACGGATGCCCAAAGACCCCATGCGCATGGCGTTCTGCACGGCACGTTTCATGGCGCGGCGGAAAGACACCCGGCGTTCCAATTGCTGTGCAATGCTTTCACCAACCAATGCCGCGTCCAGCTCTGGCTTGCGAACCTCAACGATGTTGAGGTGCAGGTCAGACTTGGTGATCTTGGCGATTTTCTGACGCAGACCTTCGATGTCTGCCCCTTTCTTGCCTATGATCACGCCGGGGCGTGCGGTGTGGATCGTGACGCGGCACTTTTTGTGCGGACGTTCAATGATCACACGGCTGATGCCCGCTTGCTTGCATTCTTCTTTGACGAAGGCGCGGATGGCGAGGTCTTCGAGCAGAAGATCACCATAGTCCTTTGTATCAGCGTACCAGCGGCTGTCCCAGGTGCGGTTGACCTGAAGGCGCATGCCGATCGGGTTTACTTTGTTACCCATTATGCTTGCTCCTCAACTTGACGCACGACGATTGTAATCTCTGAGAACGGCTTGATGATCTTGCCGAAACGGCCGCGCGCACGCGGGCGACCGCGCTTCATGATCAGGTTCTTGCCAACATAAGCTTCGGCAACGACCAGTTCATCAACGTCGAGGTTGTGGTTGTTTTCGCCGTTTGCAATCGCGGACTGAAGACATTTCTTCACATCTGCTGCGATCCGCTTTTTCGAGAAGGTAAGGTCCGTCAGGGCCTTGTCCACCTTCTTGCCGCGGATCAATGCGGCGACGAGGTTCAGTTTCTGCGGCGACGTCCGCAACATGCGCAGTTTTGCACGTGCTTCATTGTCTGCCACGCGGCGGGGATTTTTATCCTTGCTCATGGCTTATTTCCGCTTCGCTTTTTTGTCGGCGGCATGACCGTAGTAAGTCCGTGTTGGTGAATATTCACCAAACTTCTGACCGATCATGTCTTCGCTGACGTTTACAGGGATGTGCTTGTGACCGTTGTACACACCGAACGTCAGACCAACAAACTGTGGCAGGATCGTTGAACGGCGCGACCAGATTTTGATCACTTCACTGCGACCGCTTTCGCGGGAGGCTTCGGCCTTTTTGAGGACATAAGAGTCAACAAAAGGACCTTTCCATACTGAACGAGACATAAATTAACGCCCCTTCTTCTTGGCGTGGCGTGACCGGATAATCAGTGCACTTGACGCTTTTTTCTTGTTCCGGGTTTTTGCACCCTTAGTCGGCTTGCCCCAAGGCGTAACCGGATGACGACCACCAGATGTCCGGCCTTCACCACCACCGTGCGGGTGGTCGATCGGGTTCATCACGACACCACGTACAGAGGGGCGGATGCCCTTGTGACGCATGCGGCCCGCTTTACCGTAGTTCTGGTTGGAGTTGTCGGGGTTGGACACGGCACCAACGGTGGCCATACATTCCTGACGCACCAAGCGCAATTCACCCGATGACAGGCGGATCTGAGCATAGCCACCATCACGACCAACGAATTGGGCGTATGTACCGGCTGCACGCGCGATCTGACCACCCTTGCCGGGTTTCATCTCGATGTTGTGGATGATGGTACCGATGGGCATACCAGAGAACGGCATCGCGTTGCCGGGCTTGATGTCTGCCTTGGCGCTGGCGATCACCTTGTCACCAACAGCCAGACGCTGTGGCGCGAGGATATAGGCCTGCTCACCATCTTCGTATTGAATCAGTGCGATAAACGCGGTCCGGTTCGGGTCATATTCGATCCGAGCGACCACAGCGGACATGTCCAGCTTGTTACGCTTGAAATCAACGATACGGTAAAGGCGCTTTGCCCCACCGCCTTTGCGACGCATTGTGATCCGTCCGGTGTTGTTCCGTCCGCCGTGTTTTGAA
Organism: Sulfitobacter sediminivivens; assembly: GCF_042611115.2. Classification (NCBI taxonomy): domain Bacteria; kingdom Pseudomonadati; phylum Pseudomonadota; class Alphaproteobacteria; order Rhodobacterales; family Roseobacteraceae; genus Sulfitobacter; species Sulfitobacter sediminivivens. The sequence continues at coordinate 5,527 of NZ_JBHGAR020000022.1, read as the reverse complement.
AGTCCCTCAGTGAGGGCCTTAACGGGGCGACCTTTCCAAAGCTCCGAACGGTCAATCAGTACCAGCCCACGCTGGCCCGGCGTCGTCGGTTTGTACGACTTGAGTGCCATGTTGTCTGTCTTCCGTTTTGCTTGTCAGCCACGCGAGGGCGGCTATGGTTTATAGGCCCCCGTAGGTGCCCGGTTAGAGTGGCGCGGTGCGCTTGAAGGCACACCCTACCGATTGTCCGTAGGGTGCGCATTCATGCGCACCATCAAGACAACAACAAAGCCCCAGACGAATCTGGGGCATGCCGATGGGGTCGTTTAGGGGGGATGGGGGTGAGGGTCAAGGGTGCTGATCTAAGGAACGATCTCTGCATAGTCTTCCATAGAGCCAATGCTCAGAAATTTTGGTTCTGCTTCTAACGCGTCACCAATAGGCCGTAGAACAATTCGATGTTCTTTTTGATAAGAAAATGCAAAGTGTTTCATCATTTCCGGTAACAGAGGGCCATTTGGTCGCCATCTGAATGGATCAAAATAACTCACCGGACCATGATAAACATTTGCTTGACCAAACTCCTTCTTGAAAGCCTTTTTCACTTTTCGTGCAAAAAATTCAGCATCCCGAATTATCAACGCTGCATCTGCCTCAAAGTCAGTGGGCATTCTTTGGTCAAGATCAAGGCAGCTTGAGAACAAGAAATAGTCAGGCACAACAATTGGCAGCGTAATAGCGCCACCTTCAATCGGTAGATTTTTGCCTTCATAGTTGACGTGAGTTTGTCCAGCGAGCGCCTCTCGCACAGCCGGTATCCTTATTTTCTTTTCTGTCTCAAGATCACGGACTGATTTGAGGTGACTTCCGCGGGCATAATAGCTAGCCGGAGCCAATCTCAACCGTCCTTCTTTCAACATTGGCTCCAAGAACTCTCGGCGCGAAAACTTCACAATGCTATTGTTGAGGCGCTTTGGCATGTCTTTGAACATTGCAACGCCGGGCGGCTCTCCATCCGCAAAATACTTGGATAGCTCGGCAGTGCCCATGTTCACACAATCACCTTCGACACCGCCCCGGGCGGCAAATGCCTCAAGCATATGTGTAAACGCTTCCGTCATCGAACCAGGTTTCGTCAGTTCACCTACGTCCATGCCTATCTTCCCTTCTTCAGTAAGGGTCGATGTATTTGCAAATACATCGACCCAGCGCTCTCGAAGCTCCACTTCCGAGCACAAAAGCAAATAGGGATGTTGAAGATATTGGGCGCGCCAGAGGTCGCTTCTCGGAAGTCCGCCTCTCTCTTTGTGGATGCGCTCGTATTCGCTTAGTCGAGTTCTGTACCAATCGAGCACTGCTGTTGGTTCGGGACCTCCAAGTGCTGATGACACTAGAGTTTGCCCAAGTGGAAAACGGGCCATAAAATCATCCACTCAACTCATTTACATGCCATCATGGAGGGCGACAAAGGTTTCGACAAGTCGTAGCAAACGTTCGGGTGTGCAGAAACTGCGCGCCAAGCCAACTATTCCACAAACAAAAAAAGGCGCAGCCCTAAAGCCACGCCCCCTCAATTCTCTCAAACATCGGCCCCTTACGGAGCCAACACCAGCTTACGCCAGAACGATGTTTGTCGCTGATTCACGGCCGTCGCGGCCGGCTTCGATGTCGAAAGTAACTTTCTGATCATCGGACAGACCTGTGAGGCCCGCTTGCTCAACGGCAGAGATGTGTACAAACACGTCTTTGCTGCCGCCATCGGGAGCGATAAAACCGAAACCTTTAGTGGTGTTGAACCATTTTACTGTACCAGTGGCCATTTTAGTATTCCTTAAGATGTGCTGCCCGCAGAATGCGGCAGGTCGGCTAAGTCAGTGAAAGATCGAATGACTGAGCCCAAAAGGAGCAGTAATGCCGATAGATATAGTAACGTCGCATGCACCACATGGGGCATTGGCCGCACAATAGCAAGCATCTTTATTCACAAGCGCTTAACAGGCCAGCACCCGCCTACCCTCAAACGCAAAAGGCCCCCGCAGGTGCGAGGGCCTTTTAATCACGCGTGTCTGACCGGATCAGAGACCGGTGGAGACGTCGATGGTGTTGCCTTCTTCGAGCGTCACATAGGCCTTTTTCACGTCCTTGCGGCGGCCCATCTGGCCCCGGAAACGTTTGACCTTGCCTTTGGTGATGGTCGTGTTAACGGCCTTCACCTTGACACCAAAGAGCGCCTCAACGGCCTCTTTGATCATCGGCTTGTTGCTCTCCATTGCAACTTCGAACACAACTGCGTTGTTCTCTGACGCCATGGTTGCTTTTTCCGTGATGATCGGCTTGCGGATCACGTCGTAGTGAGTGTGCTTGGCGGTCATTTCAAACGGGCCTCCAGTGCTTCGATACCCGCTTTGGTGATCACAAGTGTATCACGCTTGAGGATATCATAGACGTTTGCACCCATCGTTGGCAGGATATCCAGACCTTCGATGTTACGTGCGGCTTGCAGAAAGTTCTCATTCACGGTTGCGCCATCAATGATCAACGCGCGCTTCCAGCCCAGGGATTTCACCTGTTTGGCCAAAGCGGCGGTTTTCCCATCGGATGAGGCGTCGTCAATGATGACCAATGATCCCGCTTTCATCTTGGCAGAAAGCGCGTGGCGCAGGCCAAGTTTGCGGAACTTTTTGGTCAGCTCGTGGCCGTGGCTGCGGGGCGTTGGGCCCTTATAGACACCACCACCGCGGAAGATCGGTGCAGAACGTGCGCCGTGGCGTGCGCCGCCGGTGCCTTTCTGACGATAGATCTTCTTGGTCGAATAGCTGACCTCGCGACGAGTCTTTACCTTGTGCGTACCGGCCTGTGCGTTGTTGCGCTGCCAGCGCACGACGCGGTGCAGGATGTCGGCACGTGGCTCGAGGCCAAACAGGGCCTCGTCCAGATCTACCGAACCGGCCTTGCCGCCGTCGAGTTTGATGACATCAAGTTTCATTCGTCACCTTCCTTCTTCGTAGGGTCCAAAGCCTCGCTTTGGTCACCGGCTTCTGCTTTGTCAGACGCAATATCGGCCTCTGCGGCTTTCAGTGCTTCTGCTTCGGCTGCTGCCTGCTCTTCAGCAAGGCGTGCTGCTTCTGCTTCTGCTTCGGCTGCGGCGGCTGCGGCGGCTGCATCAGCGGCTTTCGCGGCTTCTGCTGCTGCAGATTTCAGAGCGGCTGGCACGATGGCGCTTTCAGGGAACGGCTTTTTCACCGCATCCTTGACAGTAACCCATCCCCCCTTGGAGCCAGGCACAGCGCCCTTGACCATGATCAGACCACGCGCAGAGTCAGTTTTGACAACTTCGAGGTTCTGTGTGGTAACACGGGCAGCGCCCATGTGACCGGCCATTTTCTTGCCTTTGAAAACCTTGCCGGGATCCTGACACTGACCGGTTGAACCATGTGAACGGTGAGAGATCGACACACCGTGTGTAGCACGCAGACCGCCAAAGTTGTGGCGCTTCATTGCACCGGCAAAACCTTTACCGATAGATGTGCCTGCAACGTCAACGTACTGACCTGCGAAATAATGGTCCGCGATGATTTCCTCACCCACGTCCAGCATCGCATCCGCATCAACGCGGAATTCAGCAACTTTACGCTTTGGTTCAACCTTTGCTGCTGCAAAGTGACCGCGCATCGCTTGGCTTGTGCGTTTCACTTTTGCGGTACCGGCACCGAGCTGAACAGCAACATAGCCGTCCTTTTCGATGGTACGCTGTGCAACAACCTGAAGGTTATCGAGCTGAAGAACGGTCACAGGGATCTGCTTTCCGTCTTCCATGAACAGACGGGTCATGCCCATCTTTTTTGCAATAACGCCTGAGCGCAACATAATATTACCCTCCTACGTTTATGACTGCAGCTTGATCTCGACGTCCACACCAGCGGCGAGGTCGAGCTTCATCAGCGCGTCAACGGTCTGGGGGGTCGGATCAACGATATCCAGCAAACGCTTGTGCGTGCGGATTTCGAACTGGTCACGGGATTTCTTGTCTACGTGGGGTCCACGCAAAACGGTGAATTTTTCGATCTTGTTCGGCAGCGGAATGGGTCCGCGAACAGATGCGCCGGTGCGTTTGGCAGTGTTGACGATTTCCTGAGTGGAGGCATCAAGCACCCGGTAATCAAACGCCTTCAGGCGGATGCGGATGTTCTGGCTTTGAGCCATGTGCATATCCCTTACGATTGGGATGTCAACGGATTGGAGGGGGAGCGCTCATCGCCCCGCCTCATCGCGTCTTGTTGTGTAAGTGAAACGGGGCGCAATGGATGCACCCCGAGTCAGTGAGGGTGCTATAGGGGAGTGCGGTCGAGGTGGCAAGGGGGATTTACAGAACTTAGAACCTAGTTGGCTGACTTAGGGTGTGCCAGAATTTCAGGTGCCAACTTTCTGCAATTCGTTGCATATTGGCGAGACAGCCGGTTGCTTTGGATGAACCGGGTCCCAAAGCTGGCTTTCAGATTATCTACGGATTCTCAGGACGCCCAGTTACTCCACCCGTTTCAAAAACGCCTTAATCTCTTTTTCGGGAAGGTGGTGAGCGGTTCTGCGGAATACCAGATCCAAACCACCTGCCGCCAGCGTCCGATGATATTCCTGCATTTCGTAGTCCCCCGCCTCATTGATGAAAAGCGAAAAGACCGTGAATGTATCATCCTCTATCCGGGCCCAGACATAGGGCTCTCCCGCCAGTGGATTAAGGGGAACGGCTTTCCCGAAAACATTGTTTTTCATCGCTGAGCCGTAAATATTGGCCCTGTCGCTTGGGATAAACTCGATGGTGTAGGTCTTTTCCTTTTTCCGCCCATCGCTCTTGTAGGTCACGGACGTCCAGGTGACGCTAAAGCCCTTTTTCGTCGGCACAATCGTCGCGCTCATGTCGCGGTGTTCGTTTTTTCCTTCATAGACGAATTCAGCAGTCCCGGAATACGTCCCAAGAAACCGGTCAATGTCCGCCGCCAATCCCATGGCAGGCAGCATGGCAAACAACAGAATGAATACGTGGCGAAGGTAAGGGGAGAAGTATTTCATGACCATATGATAGCGCAGTTTGAACCAGATGTCAGCGCGTGACGGCGGTTTTGGCCGAATTGTGATCTCACCCGATTGCGTTCTTGCAGGTTCGGCTTGTGGGTGGCGTTGTCTGGTGGGGTTTTGTCTGCTGTTGGCAACGCAAAAAGGCCGCAGCGTGTGCTGCGGCCTTTGATGTTTCAGATGCGGTTGCGTGCCGCAGCGAGGGCCGGGGCCTACTCGGTGATTTTGGAAACCACGCCCGCACCCACGGTCCGGCCACCTTCGCGGATCGCAAAGCGCAGCCCGTCTTCCATCGCAATCGGTGCGATCAGTTCAACGTCGAACTGAAGGTTGTCGCCCGGCATCACCATTTCTGTGCCCTCGGGCAGGTTCACGGTGCCGGTCACATCCGTCGTGCGGAAGTAGAACTGCGGACGGTAGTTGGCAAAGAACGGCGTGTGACGGCCACCCTCTTCCTTGGTCAGGATATACGCCTCGG
>NZ_JBHGAR020000021.1:0-52514 GCF_042611115.2 Sulfitobacter sediminivivens | reverse complement strand
TGAGGCATGAACGTGCTGCAGGGTTTAAGAGATCGCGCAGCCGCCAGGCCCGCCCACATCGTCCTAAGCGAAGGCCACGATCCCCGGATCGTGGCCGGCTCGCTTGAAGCTCTGCGCAGCGGCATTGCGCGCATTACACTTGTCGGTCCCATTGCTGAAGTTTCCGCAGAACTGAAGAAAGCCGGAGCAACGGATGCCGACAAAATCACCATTCAAGACCCCGAAACATCTCAGCTGACCGCAGAATTTGCCAAATCATACTTTGAACTGCGCCAGCACAAAGGCGTCAGCGAAGATGTGGCCAACACTCAGGCGCATGCCCCTTTGGTCTTTGCCGCGATGATGGTGCGCAATGGCCATGCAGACGGAACCGTCGGCGGTGCTGTTTCAACAACGTCCGATACCGTGCGTGCCGCGTTGCAGATCATTGGCAAAGCAAAAGACGCGGCCTTGGTATCCAGTTTTTTCTTGATGATCCTGCCCGCTAACCACCCATCAGGCCGCAACGCCATGGTGTTTGGGGATTGTGGTTTGGTCATTGATCCAAATGCAGAGGAATTGGCGGACATCGCGGTCGCCTCTGCTGCATCTTGCCAGAAATTGCTGGGCGACACACCGAGCGTGGCCTTGCTGTCATTCTCGACCAAGGGCTCTGCGCGTCATGCCAACGTGACCAAAGTGTCAGACGCGGTGGCAATCTTACACGCGAACCACCCCGATCTGGCTGCGGACGGAGAATTGCAATTTGATGCGGCTTTCGTGCCAGAGGTCGGCGCATCCAAAGCGCCGGGATCTGAGGTGGCGGGGCATGCAAACGTGATGATCTTTCCAAATCTCGATGCAGGCAACATCGGCTACAAGATCGCACAACGTATTGGCGGAGCAGATGCCATTGGTCCAGTCCTTCAGGGTCTTGCAAAGCCTGCAAATGATCTGTCTCGTGGGTGCACCGCCCAGGACGTAACGAACATGATTGCCGTCACCACACTTCAGGCGGCCCTATGATAGTAAGTCAGGAAACACCATGACGCACAAACAGCCCGTCCTCGATCTGTCGCCCAAGGTGTCCGACGAAATCCGCAAGACGACCTGCTATATGTGTGCCTGCCGCTGCGGAATCAATGTGCATATGAAAAAGGGCGACAATGGTGAGTTGAAAGTCGCCTATATCGAAGGCAACCGCGACCATCCGGTCAATCAAGGAGTGCTCTGCGCCAAAGGCTCTGCCGGGATCATGCAGCACAATGCACCGTCCCGCCTGCGCAGCCCATTGAAACGCGTTGGACCGCGCGGATCGGGCGAGTTTGAAGAAATCAGCTGGGAAGAAGCCTATCAAATCGCCGCCGACTGGCTTGAGCCGATCCGCAAAGACAACCCGGAGAAGCTGGCGTTCTTTACCGGTCGCGATCAGTCGCAATCATTTACCAGCTTCTGGGCGCAGGCCTTTGGCACGCCAAATTACGCCGCGCATGGTGGATTTTGTTCGGTCAACATGGCCGCCGCTGGTATCTATACGATGGGCGGCGCGTTCTGGGAATTTGGTCAACCCGATTGGGACCATACGAAATTATTCATGCTGTTCGGCGTGGCAGAGGATCACGATTCAAACCCGATCAAGATGGGCATTGGCAAGATCAAGGGTCGCGGTGCGCGTGTCATCGGCGTGAACCCGATCCGCACCGGATACAACGCCGTGGCGGACGATTGGGTGGGCATCACGCCGGGAACGGATGGCTTGTTCATCCTCGCGATGATCCATTGCCTGATGAAAGCCGGCAAGATGGACCTGAACTACCTCGCCCAATACACCGACGCGCCGGTGCTGGTAAACAACGATCCCAAATCACCAAACTACGGCCTGTTTCTGCGTGATGACGATGGCAAGGAATTGGTTATTGACCGCGTCACTGGCAAACTCACCGCATTCGACAAACCGGGCGTGAAACCGGATCTGTCCGCCACACACCGCGCCAAAGGTGTCACACACAAGCCTGTCTTCCACCAGATGGCCGAGAAGTATCTGAGCGATGAATACGCGCCCGAAGCGGTTGCAGATCGCTGTGGAATCCCCGCCAAACGCATCCGTGCGATTGCCGCCGAACTGGCGCGTGTGGCGTTCGAGGAATCGTTCGAACTTGATCACGAATGGACCGATTTCCGAGGGGAGATGCATAAGACTATGACGGGACGTCCCGTCTCTTTCCATGCGATGCGCGGTATTTCCGCCCATGCCAACGGCTTTCAAACCTGTCGCGCGCTGCATGTGTTGCAGATCATCCTCGGCACCGTTGAGGTACCTGGCGGTTTCCGATTCAAGCCGCCCTATCCAAAACCTGCCAAGGCGCATCCAAAACCGCACATCGGCATGACACCGGGTGCACCGCTGAACGGACCGCACCTTGGCTTTGTGCACGGCCCCGATGATCTGGCACTCAAGGAAGACGGCACACCCGCGCGCATCGACAAAGCGTTCACATGGGAAAACCCGATGTCGTCGCACGGCCTCATGCATATGGTCATCTCCAATGCCCATGCAGGTGATCCCTACAAAATCGACACGCTGTTCATGTACATGGCGAACATGTCGTGGAATTCGTCGATGAACACCGGCGGCGTGATGGAGATGCTGACCGACAAGGATGAAAACGGCGACTATGTGATCCCGCATATCATCTATTCAGATGCTTATTCGTCTGAAATGGTTGCCTATTCCGATCTGATCCTGCCAGACACCACCTACCTTGAACGCCACGATTGCATATCCCTGCTTGACCGACCCATCTGCGAGGCTGACGCGGCGGCGGATGCGATCCGTTGGCCTGTGGTCGAACCAGATCGAAATGTGAAAGGCTTTCAATCCGCGCTCTGTGATCTGGGCGCAAAACTGGGCTTGCCGGGTTTTGTAAACGATGATGGCAGCCAGAAGTTTGCCGACTACGCCGATTACATCGTCAATCATCAGCGCCGTCCGGGCATCGGCCCATTGGCAGGCTGGCGCATGGGCGAAAACGGTCTGCAATCAGGCCGTGGCGACGTCAACGCCAGCCAATTGGACAACTACATCGAAAACGGCGGCTTCTTTGTCGAGCACATCCCCGCCGGGTCGAACTATTACAAACCGTGGAACAAAGCCTATCAGGCCTGGGCCGTGAAGATGGGCCTTTATGACGCGCCCCAGCCCTATCTGTTCAACCTTTATGTCGAACCGATGCGCAAATTCCAGCTGGCCGCCGAAGGGCACGGTGATCGACAACCCCCAGATCACCTGCGCGAGCGGATAAAAGCAACCATGTCACCGCTGCCCATCTGGTACGAAACAGATCAACAGGGCAACGAAGGCTTCACCGTGAATGCTCTGACTCAACGCCCGATGGCAATGTACCATTCATGGGGCAGCCAGAACGCGTGGTTGCGCCAACTCCATGGCCGCAACCCGCTTTACCTGCCCACCAAGCTGATGCGCCAACATGATCTTGCGGATGGCGATTGGGCGCGGGTTTCCTCGCCACATGGCGAGATTACAGTGCCTGTGATGGAAATGGCCGCGCTGAACGAAAATACCATCTGGACCTGGAACGCGATTGGCAAACGCAAGGGCGCGTGGGCTTTGGATAACGACGCGCCCGAAGCGACCAAAGGCTTCCTGCTGAATCATTTGATTCACGAGCTGATGCCGCCCAAAGGCGACGGCATGCGATGGGCAAACTCTGATCCCATCACCGGACAAGCCGCGTGGTTTGACCTCAAAGTGCGGATCGAAAAAGCAGCTGCCCCCAAGGAGGCCCGCCCCGAATATCCACCAATCAAGTCACCGGTTGGTCAAGGTCCGAAAAATCTTGCTTGGAAGGTGGGGAAATGAGCGCTCCAAATTTCTTCAAAGAAATTTGCCCGGACTTTTCAAAAAGTCCGGCACCAAGCATCGACGTAATACCGACGCAAAACCGACGTAATACCGACGCCGATTTCGGAGGCCGTAAATGACCACTCTCCCTCAATCCACCGACAAGAAACTCGGCCTCGTCATCGACCTTGATACCTGTGTCGGCTGTCATGCCTGCGTAATTTCCTGTAAGGGCTGGAACACCGAGAACTACGGTGCGCCGTTGTCTGATCAGGATCCTTATGGCGCAAACCCGTCCGGCACGTTTCTGAACCGCGTGCACAGCTATGAAGTCCAGCCAGAGCAGGGCGCGGCCCAACTGATCCACTTCCCCAAGTCCTGTCTTCATTGCGAAGATGCCCCTTGCGTTACCGTCTGTCCCACCGGGGCCAGCTATAAACGTGTCGAAGACGGCATTGTTCTGGTCAATGAGAGCGATTGCATTGGATGTGGGTTGTGCGCGTGGGCCTGCCCATATGGTGCACGCGAGATGGATCAGGAAGAGAAGGTGATGAAAAAATGCACCCTCTGCGTAGACCGGATTTATAACGAGAACCTGCCGGAGGTGGACCGCGTGCCGTCTTGCGTGCGGACCTGCCCCGCTGGCGCGCGTCATTTTGGCGATCTCGGCGATCCTGACAGCGATGTCAGCCAACTGGTTGCGGAACGTGGCGGTGTCGATCTTATGCCGGAACAGGGCACCAAACCTGTCAACAAATACCTGCCACCACGGCCTAAGGACGCACTGCCTGAATTTGACGTGTTGGCCCCTTTCCTTGAACCCGTCATGGATGAACCCAAGGGGTTCCTTGGCTGGCTCGACAAAGCGCTGGAGAAAATCTGATGCACCCTGCACCGTCCGTTATCTTTTTCAGCACCTTTTCTGGCTTGGGGTTTGGCCTTCTGATCTGGCTTGGCCTTGGGGTACCAGAGGTTTCCGGCTGGTCCGCCTTTGCGTTTTTTGCGATCGCCTATCTTCTTGCGGTTGGTGGACTGATATCGTCGACCTTCCATCTCGGCCACCCTGAACGGGCGCTCAAAGCCTTTACGCAATGGAAGACAAGCTGGCTCAGCCGCGAAGGATGGTGCGCTGTTGCCGCACTGGTCCTCATGGCGCTCTACGGGGCCGGGCTTGTATTTTTTGGTGCAAAATGGACCTTGCTGGGTTTGCTCGGCGCGTTTTTCTCGCTGGCGACAGTGTTCACCACTTCGATGATTTACACTCAGCTGAAAACCATTCCACGGTGGCATCAGCCGCTCACACCTTTTAATTTTCTGTCGCTCAGTATCGCTGGTGGCGCGCTCCTTGCGGGACAGGTGATGTGGTCAATCGTCTTGTTGGTATTATCCGGCGTCATCCAGGCCGCCACATGGGTCATTGGAGACAAAGCGCTGGCATCTTCAGGCACGGATATGGCAAGTGCGACGCAGTTGGGTGGTATTGGAAAAGTCCGTGCATTTGAACCCCCGCACACCGGTACCAACTATTTGCTGCGCGAATTTGTGCATGTCATCGGTCGCAAGCACAGCGAAAAACTGCGTATCATTGCGCTGGGTCTGATGGTGGTGCTGCCGGTTATTCTGCTGCTGTTACCGTTCAACCACATCATCGCCGTCGTTGCGGTCCTGGCACATGTGGCTGGCGTGCTAACTGCCCGTTGGCTCTTCTTCGCCGAAGCCGAACATGTTGTTGGCCTCTATTATGGCAAGCGCTGAAATCTGACCAATGCCGGGATGCGCCCCGCCTTACGTATTGAGGGGCAACCGACGCTCAACAATACGCGCCATTATCGACGCCCCCACGGGCAAGATTGACGGGTCGAGCACATATTCCGGGTTGTGCAGCGGCATCGTGCCTGCGTGCCCCACCGTGCAATAAGCCCCTGGCACCACTTTTAGCATATCCGCGAAATCTTCTGATCCTGTCACGGGCGGCGTGTTCGGATCAAGGTTCTCTACTCCCACGATATCACCTGCAGCCTGCATGTAGGCGTCGGACAATGCATCATCATTGATCAACACGTCAAAGACATTGCGCAGATCAAGCGTGATCTCAACCGCGTGCATCGCGGCCATCCCGTCACAGATGGACTGCATCCGTGCTGCCGCCAGTGTGTACATGTCATCGTTGAAATACCGCACCGTCCCGGCCAGCGTCGCCGTTTCCGGTACAACGTTATAAGCCACCCCCGAATGCAGTTGTGTCACCGACAGCACCACCACGTCTTGGGCCGGGATGTTGCGACTGAGGATGGTTTGCAGCTCGCTCGCCAAAGACGCCGCTACGATCAGCGCGTCTTTTGAATCGCTTGGCCGCGCAGCATGGCTGCCTTTGCCCTTGATGTGAATGTCAAAAAACGCGGCCCCCGCCATCGCCGGTCCTTTGCAAATGCCCACCTTACCCGGTTTGCCATTGGGCGAATTGTGCATGCCGAAGATTTCGTCCACCGGGAATAACTCAAACAAACCCTCCGCCAACATTTGACGCGCGCCACCCAAGCCCTCTTCGGCGGGTTGGAAAACGACCACCGCGGTGCCATCAAAGTCGCGGGTTGCGGCCAGATGTTTCGCGGCCCCAAGCAGCATCGTGGTGTGGCTGTCATGCCCACAGGCATGCATAACCCCATCGTTTTGCGATGCATAGGCCAGCCCGGTGGCCTCATGGATCGGCAGCGCGTCCATATCAGCACGCAGACCGACGCGGCGGTTGCCGTTTCCTTTGCCCTTGATCAGTGCCACAACACCCGTCTTGCCGAGGCCAGTGTGAACCTCATCCACACCATAGCTGCGGAGCACCTCTGCGACGATACCGCTGGTGCGCACTTCGGTGAAGCCAATCTCAGGATGCGCGTGCAGATCGCGAAAGATCGTTTCAAGCTCGTTTTTGCTGTCTGCGATGATCGGCAGGATATTCATGGGTCAGGCTCCGGTCTGGGTCAGACGCAAGGGTGGGGTCAAACCCCACCTTTCTGCAACCCCAAACCGGTCCCTGCTGATCAGTTCAGCAGGCCTGCGTGCCGCAACCCAGCATCAATCTGCGCTTTGGTCTCGTCCAACAGGCCACTCAACGGCAAGCGCACTTCGTCAGAGCAAAGATCAAGCCGCGACATCGCGTATTTCACACCAACCAAACCCGGTTCGGTAAAGATTGCTCTGTGCAGCGGCATTAGCCGGTCCTGGATTTCGAGAGCTGCGGCATAATCCCCGGACGCACAGGCCGCCTGCATCTGTGACAACAAGCGCGGTGCGGCATTTGCCGTGACAGAGATACAGCCGACGCCACCTTGGGCGTTAAACCCATGTGCCGTTGGATCTTCCCCAGACAGCTGAATGAAATCCTTGCCGCAGGTAATCCGCTGCGCTGATACGCGAGAAAGATCCGCGGTGGCATCCTTGACGCCAACGATGCGCGGCAGTTTGGACAAGTCGCCCATCGTTTCGGGTGTCATATCGACAACAGACCGCGGCGGGATATTGTAAATAATGATCGGCAAATTACAGGCATCATGAACAGCCGTGAAATGCGCAATCATGCCGCGCTGCGTAGGTTTGTTATAATAAGGCGTCACAACCAGAACCGCGTCGGCACCGACTTTTTCTGCGTGCTGCGCCAAGCGGATGCTTTCAATCGTGTTGTTTGACCCGGCACCGGCAATGACCGGCACCCGACCTGCTGCGGCTTTCACAACCTCTTCCACGACAATCTCATGTTCGCGGTGGGTCAATGTTGGCGATTCGCCGGTGGTGCCCACAGGCACAAGCCCATTGCTGCCTTCACCAATATGCCATTCCACAAGATTCTTCAAAGTCTCCAGATCCAGCTCGCCGTTCCGAAACGGCGTGACGAGGGCAGGCAGTGAGCCGTTGAACATGTGCACGCTCCTTTGTTGTGCTGGCCGGCGCGAACCGGTCTGGGGTGTACTTGTGGCGGGATCGTGAGTTGATTACGCCAACGCTTGTCATATGTTGCAAGGCTCTAGCCTTTGAACAAAGGGAAATGCAAGTGATCACACGCATTACGGCCACTATTGCTCTGGTTTTTGCGCTTGCTTTGCCCGCAAATGCCGAACGTCCGCGACCCTTGGGGTGGGCGATGGACGCGATGCGCGCCGGAAACTGGGACACTGCAGCACTCATCGCCAAACGCGATGGCCCGATTGCGACGGACGTGATCGAATGGCATCGCCTGCGTGCGGGGCGCGGCACCTACGCCGAGGCCCGCGCATTTCTGGATCGACGGCCTGACTGGCCGGGCGAGGCCTATTTGCGCAAACAGGTCGAGGACGATGTGATCCAGCAGGATGACCCCGCAGTTTTGTCCTTTTTCGCCGAAATGCCACCACAGACCCCGCAGGGTGTGTTGGCCCATGCCGCGGCATTGATCCGGGCCAACCAACGCGGCGAGGCAGAGGCCGATGTCGTTCTGGCTTGGCGCACAATGCCGATGAATGCCACGTCTCAGGCACTGTTTCTGGCCGAACACGAGGGTGTCTTAAAGCCGCATCATCAGGCGCGATTGGATGAAATGCTTTGGCAACGTGAACACGCCGAAGCACAGCAGATGTTTGATTTGGTTGGCAAGGATGACGTGGCGCTCGCGAAGACCCGCATTGCATTGCAGAAACGAGAGAGCGATGTAAACAAGCTGATCAATGCACTGCCGGAAAGTAAGGCTGCTGATCCCGGTCTGGCCCATGATCGGTTTGAATGGCGGATACGTAAGAATCTGGCGGCTGATGCAAAAACGCTTTTGCTGGAAAAATCCACCTCGGCTGAAGCATTGGGCCAGCCCGAAAAATGGAGCAATCGCCGCCGTGCGTTGGCGCGCGACGAGATGCGGTCTGGAAATAAGAGACGTGCCTATGAAATTTCATCGCAACATTTTCTGGAACCGGGATCAGATTATGCTGATCTTGAATGGCTGTCAGGGTATATCGCGTTGCGGTTTCTGGACGATCCAAAAGCGGCCTATCAACATTTTTTGAACCACGATAGTGCTGTTGAATCCCCAATCAGCCAAGGACGTGCCGGATATTGGCAGGGCCGGGCGCTAGAGGCGTTGGGTGATGCGGAAGGAGCTGCAAAAGCCTATGCAATGGGTGCTCAGTTCCAGACATCATTTTATGGATTGCTGGCTGCCGAACGCGCCGGTCTGCCTTTTGACATGAGCCTTGCGGGCGAAACACCGGCGCAGAACTGGCGCAGCTCAGCCTTGGCATCTGCCCCATTGTTTGAGGCTGGAATGTTGCTTCAGGCCTCTGGCGAATTGTCCGTCGCAGAACGGTTTTGGACCCATTTGGCGGATCAACTTGTTTCTGACGATCTGGCCTTATTGGGTCAGGCCGCAATCGACACCGACCAGCCGCATCTGGCAGTGATGATTGGCAAACGGGCCGCGCAGCGCGGGTTAACCATCGCAGCCCCCTATTATCCGTTGCATTCTCTGGTCGAACTGGATTTGCCAATGGCCCCGGAAATGACCCTCGCCATTGCCCGGCGGGAAAGCGAATTTGATCCTGTGGTGCAAAGTGCCGTCGGCGCACGTGGTCTGATGCAGATCATGCCCGCCACAGCGCGCGAAGTGGCGTCTGATCTGGCAATCACCGCCTTGCACACAACGGACCGGCTGACCGCCGATCCCGACTACAACGCGCGGTTGGGGGCCAAATATCTGTCGCAAATGGCGGGACGGTTCGATGGTAATGTCTCGATGATGGCCGCTGCCTACAATGCCGGCCCAAGTCGCCCTATTCGCTGGATGGCAGACTACGGTGATCCCCGTAAAGGCAAGATTGACATCGTCGATTGGGTTGAGATGATCCCATTCCGCGAAACCCAGAATTACGTGATGCGGGTTACCGAAAGCCTGCCAGTCTATCGGGCACGGTTGGGCAAAGACCCGCTGCCTGTGCCTTTTTCCAAAGAGTTAGTGGGCTCGACGCTGAAGGGCTTCGCGCCAAAAGGTGAATAACCCCGCCGCAACGATCAACCCGGCACCAATAGCGACATTCATGCGCACCGTTTCGCCAAACAATGTGATCCCGATGATCGAGGCAAACACCAGTTGCAGATAGGCGAAAGGCTGCACCGCACTTGCTTCTGCGACCTCATAACAGCGGATCAAAAGCCAATGACCTGTGACGCCCGTGATGCACAGGCACCCCATGTATATCCAGTCGGTTGATGACATTGGCTGCCAATACCATACGCCAGCGAATGTCATGGCAATTGATCCCATCACACCGGTCCAGAAAAAGCTGGTTGCTGTACTGTCTTTGCGAGCGACAAACCGGGTAAGCAAACCGTAAACCGCGAACATCGCTGCGGCGAGCAAAGGAATAGCGGCAGCAGGTTCAAAAACCGTCATACCAGGTTGCAAGATAATAAGCACGCCAATGAAACCAACCCCGATTGCAGCCCAACGCCGCCAGCCGACGCTTTCGCCCAAAATGGGCCCGGACAGGGCCGCGACCAACAGGGGATAACAGGTAAAGACAGCATGGCTTTCGACCAGACCCAGAATGGTAAAACCGGCCACCATGACGCAGATTTCAGCGGCAAGCAGCAATCCCCGCAATGATTGCAAGATCGGCTGCGACGTCTGCGCTGCAGCACGGATTCCACCGGCCTTGCGCCGAGCAATTGCAATGACAAAGGCTGCAAAGAACCAATACCGGATCATCACAACCATCATCACATTGTATTCAGAGGCCAGATGCCGCGACAAACCGTCTTGCACAGCAAATACAAAGGTCGTGGCAACCATCAATCCAATGCCGAACGGTATATTATTGGATTGCGTCATGAGGTTAGCTTTGCCCGGATCATGTGACGTTTGCGGCCGTACCCTTCTGTCCGCTCGACGGCAAAACCCGCCGTTGCAAGGTTGCGCCGTACAAATCCTGCAGCAGTGTACGTTGCTGCCGTTCCATACGACTGCGTATGCTTTGCCACATCACACAGTAACTCTTCACCCCAAAGCTCAGGGTTTTTTGCTGGCGAAAAGCCGTCCAAGAACCACGCATCCGCGCGCCCTTTCCAGCGACCAACTGTCTCTCTCGCATCGCCGACAATCACGTCGACCTGCACGCCCGGCAGGTTAAATACGCCACCGTATGGTTGCCACACATCTTTCAGGATATCCCGTTTTCCGTCAAAATCAGGAAAGGCCGAATGCGCCCGTTCCATATCGGCCTTTGATAAGGGAAACGCCTCAAAGCTGGTGAAGGACAACGCGCCGGAACAGCCCGCCTTTTCCCATGCGTCCCATGCGACGAGCATGTTCAACCCCGTCCCAAACCCAAGTTCTGCAATATGAAAACCATCCACAAAACGGTCAGGCAGGTCATTTCCAGCCAAAAACACATGCCTTGTCTCGGCAACGCCATTATCCAGGCTGAAAAACGGATCGTCAAATCGGGTAGATACAGGCACATCACCATCCCGCCACTCAATCTGATCGCTCTGGTTCTGCACAGTGGCACCTTGTATGGGTATGGTATCGCGCAGACCTTGCGCAAAGAGGGACCCATTAGCAATGGTCGATATCACCATCAGAGGCGCTGGGATTTTCGGCCTTTCAGTGGCTTGGACCTGTGTGAAACGGGGTGCGCGGGTACAGGTGATTGACCCATACGGCCCCGCTGCAGGCAGCAGCGGTGGTATTGTCGGAGCATTGGCCCCCCATGTGCCGGAAAAATGGAACACCAAAAAGGCCTACCAACTGGACAGCTTATTGATGGCAAAGGATTTCTGGTCAGATATTGAACACGTCGGCGGGGGCGCATCTGGCTATGTAAGGAACGGCAGGTTGCAACCCGTTCATGATGAAAACGCCCTTGATTTGGCCCGAAAACGCGCTGAAACCGCCGCGAGCTTGTGGCAGGACAATGCACAATGGCATGTCGTCCGCGCGACAGGCGCACCTTGGGAACCCGTCAGCGCCACGGGCTGGCTGATCCACGACACGCTCAGCGCCTTGATACATCCACGCAAGGCTTGTGATGCATTGGTAAGGGCTTTGGCGGCGCAAGGAGTTCAGGTCGCGGCGGATAGCGCTGACCGGGGTCATGTGCTTTGGGCGACAGGGATTGCGGGGCTTGAGGCACTGAACAAAGGCCACCATCGTCAGGTTGGCAGCGGTGAAAAGGGGCAAGCCGCCCTGCTTGATCATAACGCGGCGGGCCATGCGCAACTGTTCGCTGGGGGCGTTCATATTATTCCGCATCTGGATGGAACCGTAGCAGTCGGGTCAACCTCTGAACGCGCGTACGACAGCGCAACAGAAACTGATGATCAACTGGACGCCGTCATTGCCGCTGCACGCGTCGCGGTGCCCTCCTTACAGGATGCCCGTGTCATTCAACGCTGGGCAGGCCTGCGCCCGCGCAGTCGCAGCCGCGCGCCCATGCTTGGCCCATGGCCCGAAAGGCCAGGACATTTCATCGCTAATGGCGGTTTCAAGATCGGATTTGGGATGGCCCCAAAAATCGCAGACGTGATGGCTGACCTGATACTGGAAGGGCGCGACAGAATCCCGGATGGATTTCGGGTTGAGGACAGTTATTAGGCCGCGCCGATCACGACATCTAATCAATCAACGCCTTCAAAGCCTGCATCAGTGCTGACAATTCCTTGATATAGATTTCACCAGTCAGCCGCCCGTTTTCGTCAAATTCCTTCTGACTAGCAGCCAGATGAATTTCAGGACCTTGCAGGATCATCGGACGAAATGGCACCATGAACCCACGCAATATCATTTGTGCCCGTTCGCCACCCGCACGACCTGCTGCCGCAGACATCACCGCCAGTGGTTTGTTGTTCCAAGGGTTGCCTTCCACGCGGCTCACCCAGTCCAGAGCATTCTTCAACACGCCAGATGGCCCTTTGTTATACTCAGGAGTAGAGACCAGGACCGCATCCGCAGCTCCAATCTGCGCATGCAGTTTTTTGACTGCATCAGGGATACCGGTCTTGTCTTCATCATCGCCGTCATAAAGCGGGAACTGAATTTCAGCTTCGGAATAATCACAATCACCAAACAGCCGCGCCGCTTCGCGCAGAAGTTTACGATTTGTCGACTCAGTGCGCAGCGATCCAGAGATGCCGATTATTTTTGCGGTTGTCATATGCGTGAAGCCCATACTTGGTTTCGATGACCATAATGTTGTGCGCCGACCCCAAAAGGCAAGAAGCCCCTGCATAACACAGAGGCTTCTTGGTTTTTTTCAAGATAGAAATTATCTTGCGTTGGGCAGAATTACAATTTCAACCCGACGGTTTTGTGCCTTACCCGCAGCGCTGAGGTTGCTTGCGATGGGTTGGGATTCACCACGTCCGATGGATTGTATCCGTGATGGTGGAACACCGTCGGCGACCAACACGTTTGCCACTGCAAAGGCGCGGCCTTCTGACAATTGCTGATTATATGCGGCTTCGCCATCGCTGTCGGTGTGGCCGATAATCTGCAATGTGGAATTGGCATAGACATTCACGTTGTTCGCCAGTGCGCGAAGGTCATCACGCAAACCTGCATTCACCGTCGTGCTGTCCGTTGCGAACAGGATATCCTGGGGCAACGTCACAATCAGACGATCACCGGTGTTGGTAATGATCACATTGCTGTCCAGCTGGCGACGCAAGTCAGCCTCTTGTTTGTCCAGCGAATAGCCGACACCGCCACCGATCGCACCGCCGATCAGCGCACCTTTGAGGGCGGCATCACCACGGTTGCCATCGCCCTTGGACAGCGCACCGATCAAGGCACCAGCACCGGCACCGATCAAGGCACCATTCTTGGTTTTTTGGTTCGGATCATTCGGACCCGCGCCGATCTGACCGGTTTCTGTACATGCACCGAGCGTCATCGCACCGACCAAAACGCTGGCCAAAGTAAGTTTCGAAGAAATCATAGTTACTGCTTTCATATGTGTGGCCCCGTTCGGGCGGGGCATCTTAGTATCTGCAGTATATAGGCTGTTGACCGCTGATAAAATCAGGGGGAATTTTTCATCGGCAGTATCCCGCGCATGAGCATCAAGCCTCTGCGCGGGCGGCCTCATATGCGAGCATTGCTCGTTTCACCGGCAAACCCCAATGGTACCCCCCCAGCGCCCCCGATTTACGCAGGGCACGGTGACAGGGGATCAGCCACGACACCGGATTACGCCCTACAGCAGTGCCAACGGCGCGCACTGCTTTTGGCTTGCCAACTGCACTGGCAATCTCCGAATAGGTGGTGACCTGACCTGATGGAATGCTCAACAATGCCTCCCACACTTTGATTTGGAATGGCGCGCCAATCAGATAGAGCGGTGCCTTGTCTAGTGTCCCGTCCTGCGCGCCAAACGCCGTCAACACCCATGGGCGCAGCATCATCGGATCCTCAACAAAGGTCGCCAGTGGCCATCGCGCGGTCAGATCCTGCATCGCAGCCTCTTCGCCCGTTTCAGCAGCCAGCGCCAACCCGCAGATGCCTTTTTGCGTACCCATTACCAAAGCCAATCCAAAGGGGCTGTCAAACCAGCCCCAATAGATGGTCAGGTCGGCCCCTTTGCGTGCAAATTCACCTGGACTCATCGATTCCCATCGCAAGAACAAATCGTGCAATCGGCCTGTCCCAGATAACCCCAGCGAATGTGCTGTTTCCAATGTTGTGAACCGGTCGCGCATCAACGTCTTGGCATGACCCAGCATCAGATATTGTTGATAACGCTTGGGCGACACGCCAACCCAACGCGAAAACAACCGCTGGAAATGGGCGGCACTCATCCCCATTTCGCCAGCGATTTGTTCCAGCTGCATCGGATCCTCCGCCTTGTCGATCAAATCGATCGCGCGGCGCATCACCTGATAATGATAGCCATCATCAGTGTTGGGGGTGGATATCGGTTTAATCTGTGTCATGGCCCCAATCTAGGCAATTGACGTCTTCCAATCGACCCGAAACTTGCGCTAAATTCAATGCGCCCCGCGCAGACAAATTTGGCCGCTTAACCTTGCCCTGAACAAGAAATCCGCACATACCACGGCCCATGACCAAACAGCTCGACTATCATACCATCCGCGAAATCTTTACGCGCTTTCATCGCGCAGAGCCTGAGCCGAAAGGCGAATTGGAGCACGTGAATGTCTATACCCTGGTGGTCGCCGTAGCGCTGAGCGCACAAGCCACTGACGCGGGCGTGAACAAAGCCACACGTGCGTTGTTCAAAATTGCTGATACCCCCCATAAAATGTTGGACTTGGGTATCGACGGGGTCACCGAGCATATCAAAACAATTGGTCTTTTTCGGCAAAAGGCCAAGAACGTCATCAAACTTAGCCAGATATTGGTTGATGAATATGGCGGCGAGGTTCCCAATTCTCGTGCCGCCCTGCAATCACTGCCGGGCGTGGGGCGCAAGACAGCCAATGTCGTGCTGAACATGTGGTGGCACCAGCCCGCACAGGCCGTGGATACCCATATTTTTCGCGTCGGAAACAGGATAGGGCTGGCCCCGGGCAAAACCGTCGAGGCTGTCGAACGGGCCATCGAAGATAATGTGCCTGCAGATTTTCAACACCATGCCCACCATTGGCTGATCCTGCACGGCCGCTATCATTGCAAGGCGCGCAAACCGTTGTGCCGCACCTGTATCATCCGTGATCTTTGTCCCTATGAGGAAAAAACAGAATGACCAAATACGAAGTTGTTGGCATCGGGAATGCCGTTGTTGATGTGATATCCCATGCCGATGACAGCTTTCTGGACCATATGGGTATTGAAAAAGGCATCATGCAGCTGATCGAACGCGACCGCGCAGAGGTGCTTTTTGGCGCAATGGAAGACCGGCTTCAGACGCCGGGTGGTTCGGTTGCGAATACGGTTGCGGGGATCGGATCACTGGGCCTGCCGACCGCATTTATCGGGCGGGTACACGACGATGCTTTGGGCAGGTTTTATGCCAATTCAATGCGTGATGGCGGCACCGCATTTGTGAACCATCCTGTCGCGGGCGGCCATCTGCCCACATCACGGTCGATGATTTTTGTATCCCCCGACGGGGAGCGATCCATGAACACTTATCTGGGCATTTCCACCGATTTAGGACCCGATGATGTGCCCGATCAGGTCGCATCCGGTGCCAAGATTATGTTTCTCGAAGGCTATCTGTTCGACAAAGATCAGGGCAAACAAGCCTTTCTGGAGGCATCGCGCCTGACCCGCGCCGCAGGCGGCAAGGCGGGCATCGCCATCTCTGATCCGTTCTGTGTGGACCGTCACCGCGCCGATTTCTTGCGAATGATCGGCAACGAGCTGGACTACGTGATTGGCAATGAAGCCGAAATCAGATCCCTCTATGAGACTGACGATCTTGAGGGCGCACTGAGCAAAACCGCCGCGATGTGCCCGCTTGTCGTCTGTACGCGGTCCGGTGATGGGGTGACGATTATTCAGGGCGGCATCCGCGTGGATGTTCCGGTGAATAAAGTGGTGCCGGTGGACGCAACTGGTGCAGGGGATCAGTTTGCCGCTGGCTTTCTTTATGGAGTGGCAACCGGGCGCGATCTGGATGTTTGTGGGCGGATGGGCAATGTCTGCGCGGCCGAGGTCATCAGCCATGTGGGGCCGCGGCCAGAGGTTGCCATCATGGACCTTTTCAAAGCGCAAGGCCTCGTCTGATCGTGCTGACGGATGGGCTGCACGATGTGCCACGAGGCAAAGTGGCGATGGTGGTCACACATCTTGAGATGCATGCACCTGCGCCGACGCGTCCTCAGCCGATCCAAAAGGGCATCACTTTCCGGCAGCTTCAGCCTGATCTTGCGTGGTACCGCGATATCTTTAGCCGCGTTGGCGCGCTTGATTGGCTTTGGTACGGACGTCTTAAGATGGCAGATACCGATTTGTCCGCCATTCTGGCCGACCCAAAGGTTGCCTTTTACACCCTCACGCGCGACGGACGGGACGAAGCGATGCTGGAACTCGATTTCCGTCAAGAGGGCCAATGCGAACTGGCCTACTTTGGTTTGACTTCAGAATTGATTGGCACCGGGGCCGGGCGTTTCTTGATGAATGAAGCCATTCGCCTTGCCTGGATGCAGCCGATCACCCGCTTTCACGTTCACACATGCACCATCGACAGCCACCTGGCACTGTCGTTCTATATTCGCAGCGGGTTCACCCCTTACCGCCAGCAAGTCGAAATTGATGAAGACCCGCGGCTTATCGGCCTTTTGCCCGAAGCTGCGGCACCGCATGTACCGATCATTCGGCCCTAACACTGTCCGCGCTTGAAGCAACGCTCAACCTGTTTCAACATTGCGAACTGAGGCGTGGCGAACACATCGCCGCCACATGGATCGATGGCCAAAAAGTAACCCGCCGCGTCACGCCTGAGAAAAGCCAACACATCCGCCCCATTTTCGACCGATCCACACCACGGACCAAAACAAGCAACCTCCAGTGTGATCCCCCTCTTGAATGGCGCGTGAAACCCGGTCTTCAACAGGACACGCCCATCAATCGTCGCGGGGATGCGGGTCATTTCGGCTGGATTATGCGAGGAGGCCCCAGCACGTGGAAATTTGCGCTGATCCACAACCAATCTGCCATGAACAACCACATAGGCATCGGTTGAATCCTGCGCCCGTTCATAGGTGGCCACAACCGACGGCTGGACACAAGACAGCGCCAATGCCGGTAGAGGTGCAGCAAGTGCTAAGACAAACGCAATAATACGCATCATAAATATGCCCTGAACTCTTTCACAACCGCCTCATATACTTCGCGTTTGAACGGAACGATCCCGTCCACCAGCTCATCCACCGGCAACCAACGCCACTTTGAAAATTCCGGGTGGTCCGTTTCAATGTTCACTTGATCGTCCCGACCAGTAAACCGCATCAGAAACCATTTTTGTTGCTGCCCCCGATAGCGCCCTTTCCATATGTTAGGCACCAGATCATGCGGCAAATCATAAGCCAGCCAGCCGTCCGATTGCGCAATAATGCTGACCAATTCACGGCCCACACCTATTTCTTCTTCCAACTCCCGCAAGGCGGCTTCATCCGCTGCTTCACCTTTGTCCACGCCACCCTGGGGCATCTGCCAGGCATCAAAATCGCGATCTTTGCGTTGACCCACGAACACATCGCCCACCTCGTTCACCAGCATCACCCCCACGCAGGACCGATAGGGCAATTTGGAAATCTCTTCAGGCGTCATCAGGGCACTTTCTTTACTGGTGCGGGCTTTTGTGGCGCGGGGCATAATTCCAGTTTGGCCAAACCCGCTTTGTCATCAAATATCACGAAAGCCAAATGGTCTAAAGCTGCCTTGTGCCTTTCAGGATCCTGCTGGCCCCCTATGACGTGGCGTTGTGCGTGACAGAACCACGTTCTAAGGTCATGCAAATGCCATCCCATTCCCGATCCCCGTGAGGTTCCCATGTCTGATTACCCCCATATGCTTGCCCCTCTTGATCTGGGCTTCACAACACTCAAAAACCGCGTGCTTATGGGGTCAATGCACACCGGGCTGGAAGAAACAAAAGACTGGAACCGCGTGGCTGAGTTTTATGCCACCCGTGCGCGGGCGGACGTGGCATTGATGGTCACTGGCGGCATCGGCCCAAATCCCGAAGGGTCGGTCATGCACGGTGCTTCGATGATGACCACTGATGAAGACGTGAAAAATCACAGAGTGGTTACAAACCGCGTTCATGAGGCGGGTGGCAAGATCGCAATGCAGATCCTGCATGCGGGCCGTTATGCCTATTCACCTGATTGCGTCGCCCCCTCTGCGATCAAATCGCCCATCTCTTTGTTTGCGCCCAAAGAGTTAGATGCGGCAGGCATCGAAAAGCAAATCAGCGATATCGTCGCCTGTGCCGAACGCGCCAAAGAGGCGGGCTATGACGGGGTCGAGATCATGGGGTCCGAAGGATACTTCCTGAACCAGTTCCTTGTGACCCACACCAACAAACGCACCGACGAATGGGGCGGGTCATATGAAAACCGCATGCGCCTGCCGATTGAGGTCGTGCGCCGCACGCGCAAAGCCGTCGGCAAGGATTTCATCATCATATACCGCCTGTCGATGATTGATCTGGTTCCCAACGGGTCGACCCATGATGAGGTTGTTCAACTTGCTCAAGAGATTGAAAAAGCAGGTGCAACCATCATCAACACGGGAATTGGCTGGCACGAGGCCCGAATTCCGACAATCGCGACATCCGTACCCCGCGCCGCTTTTGCCTGGGTCACAAAAAAACTGATGGGCAAGGTGGGTATCCCGATCATCACGTCAAACCGGATCAACACCCCGCAAGTCGCCGAGGAAATTCTGGCCGATGGATGCGCGGATATGGTTTCGATGGCACGGCCCATGTTGGCCGACCCCGAATTTGTTTCCAAAGCGATGGCGGGAAATTCCGACCAGATCGCGCCCTGCATCGCATGTAACCAAGCCTGTCTTGACCACACGTTCAATGGCAAGATTTCGACTTGTCTGGTCAATCCGCGCGCCTGCTATGAAACTGAACTGAAAATCGAAAAAACGGACCGACCAAAATCCATTGCCATCGTGGGGGCGGGTCCCGCAGGCCTGTCCACCGCCATTACAGCAGCGGAACGCGGTCATGACGTCACCGTTTTCGACCGCGCGTCTGAAATTGGCGGACAGCTTAACCTTGCAAAGCAAGTTGCGGGCAAAGAGGAATTCTGGGGGTTTGTCGACTGGTATCGCGCCATGGTCACCGAACGGGGCGTAACAGTAAAGCTGAACACCGAAGTGTCGGCAAATGATCTTGACGGCTTTGACGAGATCGTTATCGCCACAGGCGTCGTACCGCGTGACCCCCAAATCCCCGGCCAGAATGGCGGCAACGTGGTCAGCTATATCGATGTGCTGAATGGCAAAGCGAAAGTAGGCAACCGTGTCGCCGTGATTGGTGCGGGCGGTATCGGTTTTGACGTCAGTGAACACCTTGTGCATGACGGCGACAGCACCACACTCAACCTGCCCGAATGGATGCGTGAATGGGGTGTCACAGACCCCGCAGAACACCGCAGCGGACTGGCCCCAGAAGGGCCACAGCCACATGCGCCCGCCCGTCAGGTCACAATGCTGCAGCGCAAGCCGTCAAAGGTCGGCAAAGGCTTGGGCAAGACAACCGGGTGGATACACCGCGCTTCACTTACCATGAAAGAGGTTAAAATGATTGCCGGTGTGAACTATGAAAAAATAGACCAGACCGGCCTGCACATCAGCTTTGGCGAGGCGCGCGAAAACCCCACCTTGCTTGAGGTGGACACGATCGTTCTATGCGCCGGGCAACTTTCTGATCGTTCGCTCGCTGATGCATTAGAGGCAAAAGGCCGTTCCTGCCACGTCATCGGTGGCGCGGATGTCGCAGCAGAGCTGGACGCAAAACGCGCGATCAATCAAGGTACCCGACTGGCCGCATCGTTGTGACAGGGGTGGGTGATCTGCCCACCAGCCCTGATCGGGCCATTGCGTAAATCACGGGTCGCAGTAAAGATGCCGCAATGCCCATTTGCGTCTTTGACATATTCCCTGACGGCACAGCAAAGGTGCCGGATGATGCCGCCCTTACCGGCCCCGGCACCTATCGTTGGTGGCACTATGACCTGAGCGATCCCGATCTGGCTGACTGGGCCACGAATAGACTGCCAGCGATCCCTGCAGGTGCTTTGTTGCAGCCCGAAACGCGACCACGGTGTGACCTTTATAAAGAAGGGCTCATTCTGAACCTGCGTGGCATTAATATGAATGCGGGCCAGCGTGCTGATCAAATGGTGTCGGTGCGTATGTGGGTTGAAGGTAATGTCATCATCACCGTGCGACTGCGCAGAGTTTTTGCGCTTGATGAAATCCGCCAGATGGTCATCGCCCAAGCACCGCCTCTTACAACTGCCGCCTTTATCGAAGCGCTGGTTGGCCGCCTGACCGCACGGGTTCAGGACGAGGTGATGCGCATTTCCAAGCTGACCGAGTTTTTCGAAGCGGACCTTGAGAACGATACAACACCATTGCCAAAGGACTTGCCAGCGACCCGGCGCAGTGTGATCAAGTTGCGCCGCTATCTTGAGCCTCAGAAAAATGCACTGGTCACACTGTCGACCATTGACCTACCGATTGTACCTGAAAACGACGCCCTGAAACTGCGTGAACTAGCCAACCGCACCACAATTGCGGTCGAAGAGCTTGACGCGCTTCAGGAACGTTTGATTGCCGTGCAGGATGATCACGACTTAGATGTGGCACGCCGTCAGGCGCGAAACGGCTATGCTCTGTCGATTGTGGCAGCAATATTTTTACCGCTCGGTTTCCTGACCGGTCTGTTTGGCGTGAACATTGGCGGCATGCCTGGCATTGAAAACGCATGGGGTTTTGCCATTCTTTGCATCTCACTGGTTGGGTTGGCGGGGTTAATGTATCTGGTGCTAAAGGCATTTCGCTGGCTTTGAGAATGATTGAAAATCGGTCGCGCTGCCGTTTCCATGCCTTGAACGATCCCAGCAATTACCTTGTAACTGTCTTAACCCTGCCCCGAACCCGCCCCAATTCACCGCCATAGCTGATGCTTGAAGTAAGTATCTTGAAGGGATCGGGCATGGACCGCCTCACTGAAATGGAAGCATTCGCCACCGTGGTGGATCAAGGGGGCTTTACCGATGCCGCTAAAAAAATGGGAATCTCAAAATCGGCCGTGTCCAAACACGTCTCGTCACTTGAGGCCCGTCTTGGCGCACGCCTTTTGAACCGGACGACACGCCGTGTGTCCCCAACAGAGATCGGTCTTGCCTATTATGACCGTGCCCGCCGGGTGTTGAACGACGCCGGTGAAGCGGACGCATTGGTTACGTCAATGCAATCCGCACCATCTGGCCTTCTGCGCATTTCGGTAGCGACCGATTTCGGGGTAAACCACCTGTCTCCGGCTTTGTCGGAATTCCTCAGCGATTTCCCAGATATTACGGTGAACATGGTCCTGAACAACCGTTATGTTGAGCTGATCAGCGAAGGTTTTGATATGGCCGTGCGGATTGGTGAGCTGGAAGACAGCACCCTGCGGGCCCGCAAATTGACAGAAACGACCAAACGGATGATCGCGTCACCGAAGTATTTTGAACAATACGGGCGGCCTGAAAAGATCGATGATCTGAACGATCACAAGCTATTACATTATTCAAACCAATCCTCAGGAAACGTTTGGAAATTAACCGCACCCTCTGGCGAAAAACGTCAGGTACGCACCGCTGGCTGGCTTTCGGTCAACGATGGGCAATCTTTGCTGAATGCCGCGATCAGCGGACTTGGCATCGCGTATCTGCCCAGTTTCCTTTATTCAGAAGCGATGGAAAAGGGTCTGGTTGAGGATGCGATCCCTGATCTGCCGTTGGAAACCCAAGGCATCTATGCCGTCTATCCGCCAGGTCGTTTCACACAGCCCAAAGTGCGCGCATTCATTGATTTCCTGGTGCACGAATTTGCCGATAAAGGTCCAAGTGACTGGTAAAAGTAACACCATCTACCCTTGATGGACTTAAGCCCCCGATGCCTTTTGGTATCGGGGCTTTTTGGCTCAAATTCATTCCGATGACAGCACAACCACCTCGACCCGGCGGTTCGCTTCTCGACCTGCCGCATTGAGGTTTGATGCAATGGGCGACAAATACCCCATACCTTGCGCATCCATGCGCCCGGGGTCGAGGCCATACGCATCAATCAACCGTGCACGCACCGACTGCGCGCGGCGGCGGGACAATGCAATATTCCCGTCGAGACTACCAATAGAATCAGTATGCCCAACCAACGCAACTTTGATCCCCGGTTGCGCCCTGAGGAATGCGGCCAAGGCATCGAGCGAGGCAAAATTCCCGGTACCCAAGTCAGAAGTACCCGTATCAAAATCAAGGTCTTTCAGCACCATATGACCCACGCTCAACAGCTGACCCGACATATCCTGGGGCGCGGCAACTGGCGTTGTGACAGGCACATCAACGGTTGCTGCGACAGCAACTGCAACGTCGTCCAAGGCACCCGCCTGGATAACCTGCACATAAGCGGACGTGGCAGAGGTGCTTGTCAGAACCGTGATCACCTCATTCGGGGCCGCTGCCGTTGGGCGCATTGCGGTCACAAAATGAAACGCCCGAATGTTCACATACATGTTCGGTCCTGGCAGCGTTTCAGCGGCAAATCGAAAGTCAAATCCGCCACACGTCTGGCTGGCGCAATCAAGGACAATTTCAAAACCGGCGGCGTCCAACTGGGCGCGCAGCGGGCGCATCACCTGTAGGGGGGTCAGCCCAGGCTGGTCGAGGCGCCATGCCTTACGGCGCACGTCACCTTCAATGTTGATTTTTTCAACCTTGCCATCAGCAAATACGCCCACCGGAGCTGCGTAGAGATCGGGCGAGGTGTTCCGCGCTGCTGTCTGCACCGCATTGGCCGGCAACGACAGGTCCAGCGCGTTACCAACGTTCGCCCAGCCCAATAGGACTGTGATCGCCAGAATGCGCCATGCGGTTCTCATCGCGCCTGAGCGTGATATTCGTCGTTCGGTCGCATGTCGGTGCCACTGGCAACCCGATTGGTCATGTTAAAGAACCCAGTGACATTGGCGATGTCCCAAATGTCCCGCTCGCTAAACCCATGGTCGCGCAACACTTGCCTGTCTGCCTCTTCAATCGTGGCGCTTGCTGTTGTCAGCTTGTGCGCGAAATCCAGCATGGCACGCTGTCGTGGGTCCAACTTGGCCACGCGGTAGTTCATCACCAGTTGTTCGCCCAGCGTCGGATCACCGGACAAGGCCCGCACCGCAGCACCATGCGACACCAGACAGTAGTAGCATTTATTCACCGACGACACGACAACCGCGATCATCTCGCGCTCAAGTTTGGTCAATTCGGACGTGCCCAACATCAGGTCGTTGTAAAGTGCTGTAAAGGCGTTCAATTTATCGATGTCAAAGGCATGTGCACGTAAGACATTCGGGATAATTCCCAATTTGTCCTGACAGACGTCAAAGTACTTTTGCGTGGCCTCCGGAAGCGGATCAACCATCGGCAAATCAAGGGCAGTGGGCATCTTTTCAGCCATCCGGTGGCTCCTTTAGTCGGGGGATTGTCGGTAATGATAACGCCCTGCAGGTGCAAAGCCCAGAGAACGATAAAGCGCATTTGCACCCACGTTTTGATCCACACACAAGACCGACACATGCGTGGCACCCTGTGACTGCCCCCAGAATGCCGCCGCCCGCATCATCCATTCCGCCACGCCTTGCCTGCGCTGATGTGGCAAAACTTCGACAGCATGGACCATGCACACATTGTCATGAGCCCCGGCAAAGGCCACGCCGGCAGGCTGTTCGTTCCAACGGGCGAGCACGCCGGTCTTGATATGCGCCCGAGACATGACATCCAATCGTGCCGGACCGATGCCGCCTTCGGCCCATATCTCGGTCATGATGGCCAGAGGTTCCCAGATTGTGAACGCCGTCACCCGAGGGATTGGCACGTCGGTCAGGTTTTCAATGGGAAGTGTATAAAGGGTGACAGGATCGACGATCGGGTACTCTCGTGCTTCAAGCAGTGCATCCAGCGCATCATCGCCTTGCCGGATCATGAACAACGGCTGCTGCCCCATCTCTCGCATGGCGATTTCAGCCTGCGCGACGTCTTCTGCGCCCACCGCATCAAGCGCAGTCGCCGCAGAGACCCGTTTACCGCCGCCCCGCCCTTCACGCAGCGTCCATTTGCCCAGAACTAAGCGCCGCGCGGCGGGCCATGTCTGGTCGCAGACCTCATATAGATGATGCGCCGTCACATTCACTTAAAGGTATCTTTGAGTTGATCCATCGCCGCATCAATCTCAGCCTCATCGTTGCCCCGGATCACAATATGCGCGCCGTATTTTCCATCTTTTTGAAACGGATAAGACCCCATCACCAGTGCCGGAAACGCCGCCGCCAAATCGCCCAACGGCCCCGCAATATCGCCCTCACCCCGGTCAATTCTGGTTGTTTTACTGATCAGCGCCGACCCCCCGGTCAGTGTCGGGATCACGGAGGCGACCATCGCCTGAAAGACCGACGGCACCCCTGCCATGACATGCACATTTTCCAGTTTGAAACCGGGGGCCGCCGATACCGGATTTTCAATCAGGGTCGCATCATCCGGAATCCGCGCCATGCGCAGCCGCGATGCGTTCAGCTCTGTCCCTGATTTTTCATAATGTTCTGCCAAAATGGCACGGGCATCATCGCGCACATCTATGTTTCGGTCGAACGCTGCTGCAATGCAGTCGGCCGTAATGTCATCATGGGTTGGTCCGATGCCACCACTGGTAAACACGTATTTATACGCGGCTGACAGCGCCTGAACCGCCGCGATAATTCTGCCGTTCTCATCACCGACGACGCGCACTTCTTTTAGGTCGATACCGATATCATTCAGTTGTCCCGCAAGATAATGCATATTTGAATCGCGGGTGCGACCTGACAGAATTTCGTCTCCGATGACCAGCATCGCGGCGGTGGGGTTGAGCATATGCTTGTATCCTTGAGGTTGCTTACACTACGGTATAGGCCGCGCCCCATGCGCTTTCAAACCGAACTTGTCCCCGCCCGCCTGATCCGCCGCTACAAACGGTTTTTGGCCGATTGTATGCTTGAGGATGGGCGCGAGGTAACGGCACATTGTGCGAACCCAGGCTCAATGATGGGATTGGCAGAACCGGGGATGCGAATCTGGCTTGAACCAAATGATGACCCCAAGAAAAAGCTGAAGTACGGCTGGCGGTTGGTTGATCACGAGAATGGTCATTTCACCGGTGTCGACACCGCGCTTCCGAACCGCGCGGTGCGGGCCGCTCTTGAAGCCCGTGAATTAGCACCGCTTGCCGCCTATGGAACTGTAAAACCAGAAGTGAAATACGGCGAAAACTCCCGCATAGACTTTTTGCT
Organism: Sulfitobacter sediminivivens; assembly: GCF_042611115.2. Taxonomy (NCBI): domain Bacteria; kingdom Pseudomonadati; phylum Pseudomonadota; class Alphaproteobacteria; order Rhodobacterales; family Roseobacteraceae; genus Sulfitobacter; species Sulfitobacter sediminivivens. The sequence continues at coordinate 26,657 of NZ_JBHGAR020000021.1, read as the reverse complement.
GAGCGAACCGGGTTTGCCAGATGCCTTTGTCGAAGTGAAATCTGTCACGCTCTCCCGGAAACCCGGTTTGGCCGAATTCCCTGATTCCGTGACCGCCCGAGGCGTAAAACACCTGGGCGAATTGGCCAGGATGGCAGCCGCAGGGCACCGGGCCATTCTGCTCTACCTTGTGCAACGCACCGATTGTAGCCATGTCACAATTGCCGACGACATTGACCCCGCTTATGCCTCGGCCCACCACGCGGCAACCGCCTCTGGTCTGGAAACCCTGGCCATTGGCACCCACATCAGCCCTTTGGAAGTGAGCCTCGCCGCCCCTCTGGCCCTTGGCCGCCCCGCACGCTAAGTAGGGCCAAACAAAAGATATTGGAGAACCCGGTGAATACAGAACACCGTGGCCGTCAGACCAAAGACGGCATTCGCATTTACGATCCTTCTGATTTTGCCGGCATGCACGCCGCTGGCCGGTTGGCCGCAGCCATTCTGGACGAAATCGCCGAACACGTCTTTGTTGGTCAAACTACCAAAGAGATTGACCGCATCATTGAGGAAAAGGTGACAGCAGCCGGGGCGAAATCAGCGACGATCGGGTACAAGGGCTATAAACACGCGAGCTGCATATCGGTGAATCACGTTGTTTGCCACGGTATCCCCGGCGACAAGAAGCTGAAAGATGGGGATATCCTGAACGTCGATGTTACCGTGATCGTTGATGGTTGGTTTGGCGATACATCACGCATGTATGTGGCAGGCAAACTGTCCCGCAAAGCTGAACGTCTGATCCAAGTCACACACGACAGCCTGATGCGGGGAATTGAGGCCGTAAAACCCGGCAATACTTTTGGCGACATTGGCCATGCAATCCAGACCTATGTCGAAGGCCATCGGATGAGCGTGGTCACAGACTTCTGTGGACACGGGTTGGGGCGTGTATTCCATGCACCACCGAACGTCCTTCATTACGGCCGCCCCGGTACCGGCGCTGTTCTGGAGCCTGGCATGTTCTTCACAATTGAGCCGATGGTGAACCTTGGACGGGCAGAAACCAAGACGCTCTCCGATGACTGGACGGCTGTGACCCGTGACAAATCCTTGTCAGCGCAATTTGAACATTCCGTAGGGGTTACGGAAACCGGATGTGAGATATTCACCCTGTCGCCCGCCAATATCTTTCACCCCACCTACCAAACTTAAAGAAGGTTCGCGCATGCAGCCCAATTTACGTACAAATAGGTAAGAAGTATTGCCATACATTTAGATTCGTGCTGTTGTCGCCAAACCAAGGGGGACAACAGCATGCATTGGGAACAGATATTCGCGACGCGCATGCAACGCATGAAAGCCAGCGAAATTCGCGAGCTGCTCAAGCTCTTGGATCAGCCCGATATCATTTCCTTTGCAGGTGGCATTCCTGACCCCGCTCTGTTCCCAACCGAAGCGTTTCAGGTGGCATTGGCGGATGCCCTTTCCCCGACCAAACAAGCCACGGCGCTGCAATACTCCGTTTCCGAAGGCCACGGTCCCTTGCGCGATTGGATCGTCGGGCAAATGGATGCAATCGGTATCCCATGCACCCGTGATAACGTGCTGATCACCTCCGGATCGCAACAAGCGCTGGATTATTTAGGCAAACTGATGCTGTCACCGGGCGATACGGCACTTTTGGGGTGGCCCACGTACCTGGGTGCATTGGGTGCCTTCAATGCCTATGAACCAAATTATGATCGCCTGATCCCCCGCGGCAATCGGTCTGCCGCTGATTATGCAGACGCTGCTGCTCAAAAAGGCGGGCAGGTAAAGTTTGCCTATATGTCGGTTGATTTTGCCAATCCCACGGGCGAGACGCTTGATCTGGCGGCGCGCAAAAATATCCTTGATCTTGCAGATGAGATGGACATCGCGGTGATCGAGGACGCGGCCTATCAGGCACTGCGCTATGATGGCACCCCGATCCCACCCGTACTGGCGCTGGAAATTGAACGCAAAGGCAGTATCGACGCCTGTCGGACGCTGTATTGCGGCAGCTTTTCCAAGTCACTAGCACCGGGTTTGCGGGTTGGTTGGGTGTGTGGCGCGACACCCGTCATTTCCCAGCTGGTGCTGATGAAACAGGCATCCGATCTGCATTCATCAACGCTTAACCAAATGGCAATCGCCACCGTGGCGCAGCAGATTTTTGGCGAACACACCGCCAAACTGCGCAAAGTCTACGGCGCGCGCCGTGATGCGATGCTGCATGCCCTGGAGACCCATATGCCCGATGGCGTGGTCTGGACCAAACCCGAAGGCGGGATGTTTGTCTGGGTCACACTGCCAAAACATCTGGATTGCGGTGATCTGTTGCTGCAATCGCTTGAAACGCAAAAGGTCGCCTTTGTTCCAGGTCAGGCCTTTTTTGCCGATGGATCCGGGGCAAACACCCTGCGCCTTGCATATTCATTGGCAGATGATGCCAAAATCGATGAAGGCATCAAACGTTTGGCAGCGCTTATTCGGGCGGCGGCCTAAACCGTTCTGCACAGCAAGGTCACATGGGTATCGGCATACTTGCGTTTATCAATCCGCTTAAACCCGTCTGGCGCGTTCATCGGTGCGTTTTCTTCCCAGACAATCATGGCATCCGGTGCGAACCATCCGCCGTCTCGTGCAGTTGTCAACGCCAGCTGCCCCAGCCCTTTACCGTAGGGGGGATCTAGAAAGACCAGATCGAAAGGTGCCGCAATCCACGCACCCAAACCGGTCGCATCATTGCGCATCAACGTGGTCTCAGCTGTTGCTCTCAATTTCTCGATATTCTGAGTGATCAGGCGTTGCGCGACACGGCCATTCTCAACAAAACATACGTCTTCCGCACCGCGGGATAACGCCTCCAACCCCAGCGCGCCGGTCCCCGCGAACAGATCAAGCACCCTTGCGCCGATGATCACATCGTGATGTGTCAGCATCGAGAACAGGCTTTCTCGCACCCGGTCAGACGTGGGCCTCAGGTGCGCGCCCACGTCGCCTTCGCCCACATCGGCCAACACCGATCCACGGTATTTTCCGGCGATGATCCTCACAGCTTTAGCAACGATTTCAAATCCGTTTCCGGGTTTTCGATTACCGCAGCGTCTGGCGATTTTCCAGCCTCAATCAAGCGCTTGCCAACCATGAATCCGCGCGGATCATTCATGGCATCAACCGCCAACAATTCGGACCCGCGAAAGTACCAGAACGCCACGCTATCGGCATCCGTGCGCCGTGTGATCACCCGGTCATAGCCTGTGTTCAGCCCGGCGATCTGCAGCTTCACATCGTATTGATCGGACCAGAACCATGGCTTCGCAACATAGTCTTTGTTTCCACCCATGATATTCTCAGCCACGCATTCTGACTGATCAATGGCGTTGGGAACGGACTCCAGCCGAATGCGCCCACCGCGATAGGGAAACGACGTACAATCACCCGCCGCCCATACATGCGGCGCTGAGGTCCGGCCCTGCGCATCAACCTTGATGCCATTGTCGATCTCGATCCCTGCCACCTCGGCCAAGGCCGTACACGGCGCTATCCCGACACCGACAATTACGAAATCCGCATCAACCTCAGCCCCGTCAGACAGGCGCGCACCACGCACAGCCCCATCACCCAACAGCCGTTCAAGGCCGATACCCTCACGGATATCGACCCCATGCTCTTGATGCAGATTACGGAAGAAGTCGCTTGTTTCGGGTGCGGCAACGCGCTGCAAAATGCGATCTGCCATTTCAACAAGCGTGACGCGCAGGCCCAGCTTGGCGGCAACCGATGCAGCCTCTAGCCCAATATAACCCCCGCCAACAATGAGCACCTTCGCATCTTTGACAAAACTTGGGGCCATCGCATCCACATCCGCCAGATCGCGCACAACATGCACTCCGTCCAGATCACCACCTATGCTGGCCGGTAAATGACGCGGCTCTGATCCCGTGGTCAGGACCAGATCATGATACTGCACCGTCTTGCCCTGCACCGAGATGCGTTGCGCGGCTGTGTCAATCGCATCGACATGCGCGCCCATCATGAGATCGATATCGTGCTCTGCATAAAACGCCTCAGGGCGCAGAAACAGGCGTTCAAGTGCCATGTCACCCATCAGGTATGCCTTGGACAGGGGCGGCCGCTGATATGGGGGCACGGGTTCTGCACCAATCAACGTCACGCGACCTTCAAAACCACCATTGCGCAGCTTGGCCACACAGGACGACCCCGCCTGCCCCGCCCCGATCACAACCACATGCCGCATAGCCAATTTTCCCCGATATTACTGGTCGTACCTATGACAAAACCTATATGCTTGCTCAGGACAAACGCAATGACATGAAAGGTGTAGCCTATGACAATATCCCAAGGGGACATTCTGCCCGACGCGACTCTGGTCGAATTGGGCGCTGACGGACCATCGCCAGTTAAAATGTCAGACAAACTCAAAGGCCGCAAAGTGGTTGTATTCGCGGTGCCTGGTGCATTTACACCGACGTGCCATTCCGCGCATGTACCCAGTTTTGTGCGCACCAAGGATCAGTTTGATGCCAAAGGCGTGGATGAGATCATCTGCGTGTCCTGCAACGATCCTTTCGTGATGAAAGCATGGGGCGAAGCGACGGGTGCAACTGCGGCAGGCATCACCATGCTGGCCGATGCGTCATCCGAATTCACCCGTGCCATCGGCATGGATTTTGACGCACCCCCTGCCGGGTTGATGGCACGTTCGAAACGCTATGCGATGTTGGTGGACGACGGCAAAGTGACGCTGTTCCAAGCCGAAGAAACCCCCGGCGTCTGTGACGTTTCCGGCGGTGAAGCGCTGCTGGCCAGCATGTAATACAAACGCGGCAGGCCAATGCGATGGCCTGCCGCCTTACACCAATACGCTACTCTGCCGCCTGAACGATCGTGCGGGTGGGGAACGGAATGTCGACGCCCCCCGCATCCAACGCTTCTTTGACCTGCCGCGTCATATCCGCCTTGAACGCAAAATAATCCCCCGCGTCACACCAGACACGCACCAGAAAATCGACAGAACTGTCGCCAAGATTTGTAACCTGAATAAACGGATCGGGGTCGGCATGTGCGCGCGCATCGGCCATAATGGTTTTGCGAATTATCTCCTCCGCGCTTTTCAGATTGGCCCCATAGCCAACGCCAAACGTCCATTCAGCGCGCCGCGTTTCGTTCACGGAATAGTTGGTGATGACGTTCCCCCAAACCTTGGAATTTGGCACAATCACCTGAACATTGCTGAGATCTGCCAATTCGGTAAAGTTGAGGTTGATCTGTTTGACCGTTCCCATTTCTCCGCCGATATCCACAAAATCGCCGATTTTGATGGGCCGGAACATGATCAGCATCACACCCGCTGCGACATTTGAAAGCGTGCCTTGCAGGGCCAGACCAATTGCCAAACCTGCCGCACCGATAAGCGCTACAACTGATGTCGTTTGAACACCAAAAGTGTTCAGCACAAACAGCACCGCGAATCCCAGCACGACATACCGCACGATGGACGCAAGAAAATCGAACAACATCTCATCCAGATGTTTGTGTTTCTTTCCAAGGTGCTGCACACGACGTTGCAGCCAGGCTGACACGATCCAACCCACCAGCAGGATCGCAATGGCTGCAAGGACCGACCCCACTGCGCCGGCCAAGAATTCAAGTGTCAAAAGATCGCCAAGGGTCTTGCCCTGCCAAAGCTCAGTATTCATTAGATTTTGCATGTGTATTCCGTCAGTCTTTCTTGGCCTCGAACAAGCCGTCCATTTTGCGCGCCAACTTGACGTCAAGCGTGCTTAAGCCATCAACATCATGGGTAATCAAGGTCACGTTCACCTTGTTATAGACATTGATCCATTCTGGATGATGGTTCCATTTTTCCGACCATATCGCCACACGGGTCATCCAGCCAAACGCATCTGCAAAATCGGGAAACTTAAACGTTTTGTGGATGGCATCACGCCCCTCTTCCATCTCCCAGCCAGTGTCAAAAAGCGGCTGTAGTAACGTGTTTCGGGTTTCGTCGCTTAATCGTTCTGTCATTCCTGCTCCTCAACTTGGGCGCGTCTAAATGGCCCATAATCTGTCAAAATCTCAATCTCTTCGTCAACGGCTGCACGTTCTGCCGCCAGATAATCACCAATCGCATTGGCAAACCCCGCGTCCCGCATCCAATGCAGCGACCAGGTCGGCGTTGGCAAATAGCCTCGCGCCAGTTTGTGCTCGCCCTGCGCACCAGCTTCAACCGTTTTGAGCTTGTATGCGATGGCAATATCTATCGCCTGATAGTAACACAGCTCGAAATGCAGGCAGGGATGATGCTCAGAGCAGCCCCAATACCGACCATACAACGCATCAGCACCGATAAAGTTCAGGGCCCCCGCCACATATTCACCGTCACGCTTTGCCAGAACCAAAACGATATCGTCACGCAGTGTTTCATGGGCGATATCAAAAAACGACCGCGTCAGATAAGGCGTCCCCCATTTTCGCGCGCCCGTGTCCTGATAAAACCGCCAAAAAGCATCCCAATGCTCCGGTTTGATCTGATCACCGGTAAGGACCCGAATGTGTCCCCCAAAGCTTTGGGCCGTCATGCGTTCTTTGCGAATGTTCTTTCTTTTGCGCGAGTTAAGGCTGCTCAGAAAGCCATCAAAGTTGACATAACCATCATTGCGCCAGTGAAATTGCTGGCTCTTGCGCGGCATCAACCCCAGTTCTTTGGCGACTTCAACTTCATCTTCGGTGCAAAAGGTTACATGCAAAGACGACAAATTGTTTGATTCCGTAAGCTGAATGGCACCTTGAACAAGCGCTGCCATCCCGGTTTCTTCAAACCCGGGACGGGTAAGAAAACGCCGACCTGTCACGGGTGTATGTGGCACCGCGATTTGCAGCTTTGGATAATACCGTCCCCCCGCGCGCTCATAGGCATGCGCCCAGTTATGGTCAAAGATATACTCACCCTGCGAATGCGATTTGACGTACATCGGGGCCACTGCAATAACCTGACCCGCAACCGTGGCAGTCAGATATTGTGGCTGCCACCCCGTACCGGGGCCGACGCTGCCACTTTTCTGAAGTGCCGCAAGAAATCGAAAGGTGGTAAATGGATCGCGCGCGCGCGCGCCACTCTGCGCCTCGGGGCATGCGCAGGCATCCCAATCGGCCTGCCCGATATCGGCAAGCTCAGGCACCACCCTAATCTCTACGTCCTGCGCACTCATATTATTTCCTGCCTTCGTGCCTTATCTGTGGCTTACCCGCGCAGGATCAAGCGGTAAGGGCGGCGCGGTAGCCCTCAAAGGTAATATTGTCGGCGATCTGGCGCGCGATCTTTTCTTCTTCAACTGTCCGAACGGTCCAGCAACAGATCATTGCGCCCAGTGCTTTTAATTCGGAAACGCGTGCGCGCGTCAGATCATCGACCTCGTGGCTGATAAAAGATGCGCCGACCCGATCATAATCGGGAATGCCACGCAAACGGTCGCAAGTCGTCTTGGACAACGGCCATTCGTCGTAACGGTAGGCGCTTGTGACCAAACCGCGCGGCACATCCGGCACCAGTTCAGCCATTCTTGCAACCGCATGAGGGTTGAATGACATCACGGCCACGTCGCCCTCGTATCCCCGCACGGCCGCAGCAGTTGCTTCTTCAAGCGGACCGATCGCGGGGCCCATATCGCCGTCCTGGTCCTTTATTTCGATCACCAAGGGGACGCGGCCTGCGACCAGATCAAGCACTTCTGGCAAGGTCGGAACACCCTCTTCGCCACCGGTCAGGTGGATCTGGGCCAGTTCATCAGCACGACACGACCGTATGGTACCTTTTGCGCCTGTCAGCCGGTCCAGCGAATAGTCGTGAAACACCATCGCCGCGCCATCCGCGCTGAGTTGAACATCGATCTCAATACCATATCCGGCCGCAATCGCAGCCCGAACGGCAGCGCGGCTGTTCTCGGGACGTCCATCACGCACGTCGTGCAATGCGCGATGAGCCAACGGTCGATCATAAAACGCATGCGGCAAACTCATTTGATCTCAAAAATGCCTTCAATTTCAACTGCAACGCCAAATGGCAAGGACGCGGCAGAAACCGCCGAACGGGAATGACGCCCCTTGTCGCCCAGCGCCTCGACCAAAAAATCAGAAGCGCCATTAATCACTTTGGGCTGGTCGGTGAACTCAGCTGTGGAATTCACAAAACCGGTCAGCTTGATCACCCGGACCAACTGCTCAATATCGCCGCCACAGGCTGCTTTGACCTGCGCAAGCAAACTGATCACACAGGATTTTGCTGCCGCTGCCCCAGCATCAACGTCCATATTCTCGCCCAACTTGCCCGTGATGAACCCATTCGGGCCATTTGATATCTGCCCCGAGACATAGACGATATTACCCACCGTCACGAACGGTACATAATTCGCAGCGGGTGCAGGTGCATCGGGCAAAGTGACACCCAATTCGGTCAGACGTGCGGTGATGTTCATGGCGTATTTCCTTAGCGGTTTGAGGTTTATCAGACGCTATCCGGGATAGGCGAGATGAGAAAGAGGCAGGATCAACTTTCGCGAAAAGCGCGCGCAAAATAATCTGCCATCGGCTTGATCAGGTAAGCCATAGGCGATCTGTCCCCCGTCCGAATGAACGCTTCAACTGGCATACCGGGCAGCAGAATGATACCCGCGGCCAGCTTTTCCATCTCACCGGGGTTCAACGTGATTTCCGCCCGATAATATGATAACCCAGTTTGTTCCTCTTCTATCGCATCAGCAGAGATTTGCATGACCTGCCCCAAGAGCTCTGGCGTGGTTCTTTGGTCCAGCGCGGACATGCGCAGTTTTACTTGCTGACCGATTGCAATCTGATCGATGTTGGTCGGGCTGACACGCGCCGCGATAACCAGCGGGCGGTCTTGGGGGACCAGATACAACACCGGATCTGCCGGGCGCACGACGGAACGCGGCGTCTGGACCTGCATCGCGTACACGATGCCCGACACGGGCGCACGAATATCAAGCTGATCGATCTCTGCCTTGAGCGCGCTACGCTGTTCCACCAATTCCAGCTCGCGATAGCGAAGATCGCGCAGCCGAGTGATCGCTTCTTCGCGGCCCGCAGCGCCAAGTTTTAATACCTCTATAACAATTTCAGTGGCCCGCCCTTGCGCTTCTGCCTTGCTGGCCGACAATTCGCCAATCCGTCCTTCCAATCTTGCTTGTTCACGCTGCAACGACAACACAACCGATGCCTGGGCCAAGCCGCGGTCCAACAGCGATTGCTGATTGCTCAACTCTTCTTCAATCAACTCAAGCTGACGGGCAATCGACGCCTCTTGCGCATGAATACCGGCAACCTGCGAGCCGATTTGATCACGGCGCTTGCCCAGTTGATCAATCTCTTGCACAACGGATGCGCGGCGCGCCTCAAACAAATTGCGCTGCCCCCCCATCAGTTCCTGCACATCCGAGTTTATCGCGCCGACGGCGATCAGCTCTTTTTCAAAAACCATGACGTCCGATTCATCGCGCTGTGCCTCAAGGCGTCCTCGTCGGGCCATCAGTTCAAACAATTGGCCTTCCGTAATGGCCAATTGCGAGGCCAAAGTTTGTGGATCAAGCTGGATCAACAGGTCACCGGCCGCCACACTGTCGCCCTCATCCACCAGAATTGCCGCCACGACACCGCCCTTTTCGTGCTGAACAATCTGACGGTTCCGGTCGACCTCAATCTTGCCGGATGCGACAATTGCGCCAGCGATCTCAGTCATCATAGCCCAGGTACCAAAACCACCGAATAGCAGCGCCAAGCACAACAGACCGATCATGACCTGGCGTTTTGCAGACCAGCGTTCGTCAGGTGTTTCGTTCATGTCACGCCTCCCGCATCAACGGGTGCCTGTTTGAGCTGTTGATGGTTCTTGACCATGCCTGCCAGAACCTCATCTTTGGGTCCAAAGGCCATGCGCATCCCGTTGTCTAGGACCAACAGCGTGTCACATTCCTGAATGGCCGCAGGTCGGTGTGCCATGATCAAAACCGACCGCTTGTTCGCTTTCATCTGCCGGATCGCTTGGTTCAGAGCCTGTGACCCAATGTTATCGAGATTTGAATTAGGTTCATCCAGCACCACAATCATGGGATCGCCATACAGTGCACGGGCGAGGCCGATCCGCTGCATTTGGCCACCAGACAGGCGCACCTGACCCGATCGTATCTGAGTGTCATAGCCTTGCGGCAGCTCAAGGATCATCTCGTGTGCTGCGGCCATTTTGGCCGCGGCAACAACTTTCGTATCATCGGGCGTGTCGGAGAGCCGGGCGATATTTTCGGCAATGCTGCCATCAAAAAGCTGAATGCGTTGCGGCAGATACCCGATGTGACGTCCCAAGGTTTCTGGCCCGTATTGATCCAGCGCTGCACCATCCAATCGGACAGATCCACCAGCAGGAAGCCAGACTCCCATCAAAGCCCGCGCCAGGGTCGATTTGCCAGAACCGGATGGCCCGATCACACCGACAGCCTGACCCGGCTCAACCTCGAAATTGACCGACTTGAGCGATGCCTGTTTTTCACCTGGTGGAACCACGGTCAGCCCCTTGGCAGTCAGCTTGGCACGTGGCTGCGGCAATGCAGTGCGCGTCGCCTCAAGGGCAACCATCCCCAAAAGCAGCACAAGGTTTTCCCACCCGATACGCCCTCTTTGCACAACAGGCCATTGGTTAAGCGCCATCTCAACAGGGGCCAGCGCGCGACCCAACAAGATTGACCCTGCAATCATCGCGCCCGGTGTCATCTGGTCTTGCAGCACCAGCCATGCGCCCAGCCCCAACATGGCGGACTGCAAAAACAGGCGTAGTGTCTTGCTCATTGACGTAAATGTGCCAGTAACATCCGTGGCACGAACGTGTTGTTCCAATGCCTCGCGACGCGACTTTTGCCAGCGGTCAAAAGCGGCAGTGCGCATGCCCATGGCCTGCACCATTTCCGCTTCGGACCTGATCTGATCCGAAATAGCGACAGCCGTCTGACTGGCGATGCCCGCCCTGGCCTGGCTGCTACTCGACAACCCCTGATTTGCAACCGTAATCAGAATTAATATCGCGGCACCACCCAACGCCATCCATCCCAAGAACGGATGGAACACAAAGATCGTCGCAAAGAAAATTGGCGACCACGGAATATCAAAGGCCGCCATAAGCACTGGGGATGTGATCAACCGCTGCACTGCTTCCAGATCGGCCAGACCCGCGTCGGTTTTAACATCCGGTGCCACCGCAGATTTGCGCACGACAGCATCAAATACGCGGCGATCCAGATCAGCCTGAAAGCGCGCACCTACCCGCGCCATGATCCGGCCGCGCGTATGATCCAGAATGCCCATCGAACCATACAGAAACACGACCAGAATCGACAGCGCGATCAACGTCTCTTGTGAACCAGAACCCAGAACTCGGTCATAGACTTGCAGCATGTACAGCGGTCCCGTCAGCATCAACAGGTTTGCAAACAAGCTGAACAGACCGACCACCCAAAACAACGTCCAGCTGCGGCTGCACACATTGCGCAACTCACTCTGCCCACGTTTGATGACCTCGTCGCGCATTGGAACCTTCATTAAGTGGCGGTCAACAACTCGCTGTCATCTGTCATCTGTCAGCGCACATGTCCGCATAAGGGGATAGTGCGATGGGTGTTAAATCTTCATTGCGCTTTCGATTAGTATCTGGATTTTTTTCGAAAAATTTAAGTCAGTCCACTTGCCGGGACATATGGTTGCCGGTCACATCCACCTGACAGCGCCACTCACACGAACAGACGCCCCGGGCGTTCCTGTCACATTCACCGTCAACCTTGATGGGGCACCCATATCCATTCCCTGACTGATCTCGAATGAACCGCCTGTGCGCAATCCATCCCAATTAATGTCAACCAACGCGCCGCCCAAAGCGGCAGCGGCAGCGCCGGTTGCAGGGTCCTCGACCACCCCACCGCTGGCGAACGCATTGCGCGCCTCAAAAAGACGCGGCCCGTCGATGTAAAGCAAACTAACGGTAACCAGAGCATGTTCGGCCATCAGCGCGCGCATCGCTTCAAATGGATAGGACATCTGCCCAAGCTTGGTGCGGTCCTTCAGGGTAAGAATGGCGTGTTTGACCCCTGCAAAGGCCAATGTTGGTGGCAACATGGGATCAAGGTCCTCACCCGTCAGAGCAAAGAGCGATAGCAACTGCACACCCAATTTGTCATCCAATTGCCTTGACCATGTTTCAGGTGACTGGAGCGCAGCCTGCCAAGTACCGTTTTTCTCTATCGCCTCAACGGTGATCTTTGCGTCCCGCAGGTTCAAATCAAACTGTCCTGCCCCCTTTTGCGCACCCAGCGCGGCCCCCAGTGCGATTGTGGCGTGGCCGCAAAAAGCGACCTCACCGACAGGCGCATAATACCTGACGCGCCAGGCATCGCCCTCTGGGGTGGCGAACGCGGTCTCGGAAAACCCAAGCTCTGCAGCGATAGATTGCATCTGATCGGGGTCAGGCAGGTGGTCTGAAATGACAACGCCGGCGGGATTGCCGCCGCTGCCGTCTGACGAAAAAGATGCGATGCGAAGGGGTGTCATGGGGGACCTCATTTTCTGAACAATCCCCTGATGACACAAACACCATCCAATCAAAAACGACCGTATGTGCGGCGTTCAATCACAATTTGTGATGCTCAGCGGTCTTCACCACGCACCGGCGTGTTTTTTTGACCCCCACCCCCAGAAGAGGGACCAAATATCTCGCGCAGCACCTGATCGATCAGTGTGCCCCTGCCATTGCCGACTGGAATGGGATCAGAGGCGACTTGCTGTTCGCCTTGGCCACTTGCAGGGCTCGGCAGGCTCATTGGCAGATCGCTGAGCGGGACACCCTCGTGCACACGGCTCATCGTTTCACGCCATATCTCAGTTGGCAGACCACCACCTGTCACGCCCTTGAGGGGTGTGTTGTCGTCATAACCCATCCACACCCCGGCAACATAATCCGCTGAAAATCCGATAAACCAGGCATCTTTGGCGGCTGAGGTCGTTCCCGTTTTCCCTGCCAGTTGGCGTCCGCCAAATTGACCGCGTTGGCCAGTGCCTTTGGAAATGACCTTTTCCATCATGTAAACCAATTGGCGCGCGGCCTCTTCCTGAATCACACGTTCACCGATGCCGCCACCGGTTCCCATCAAAGGCTCATTATCGCCCATCAGTCGCAAATCAATCAGACCGTATGGCGTAACTGATGACCCCCCGTTCAGGATACCGGCATATGCCCCCGTCATTTCAATCAAGGTACTTTCGGATGCACCAAGCGCCAACGCCGGTCCTGCGGCCAGGTCATTCTTTATGCCAAACTGAAGGGCAACCTGACTGACCAATTCACGCCCAACGCTTTCAGAAACTTTGACGGCAGGAATGTTCAGCGAATTCTTGAGGGCGTCGGTAAGCGTCACCAAACCTTTGAAATTATTGGTATAGTTTCGTGGGCACCACTTGCCAGAACCGGGAATGTTCAAACAATACGGTTCATCATCAATTAGATCATTTGGTGAATACCCCAGATCAAGCGCTGCGGCATAGACAAACGGTTTGAATGCGGAGCCTGTCTGGCGCAGGGCCTGCGTCGCGCGGTTGAACGCACCTGCCACCTTGCTTTTGCGACCACCGACCATGGCGCGCACGGCACCGTCTGCCGACATGACGACGATGGCGGCCTGCGCCTTTGACCCTTCGCGCACCTTATTCTCGAAAACCCACTTCAACCCATCCTCGGCGGCGCGCTGGATACGCTGATCAAGGGTGGTTTTGATGATCACATCTTCGGTGGTGTTGCGGGTAAAGAATTCAGGACCCGTCGACATGACCCAATCGGCGAAATACCCGCCCGCCTTGGCCTCGGCAGCCTCTGACAATTCGGCCGGATTGGCTTGGGCCGCGTCCGCCTCTGGTTGTGTCAGATAGCCCTGCTCGCGCATCAACCGAATGACCGTGGCAGCGCGGTTTTGCGAACGATCAAGGTCGGATGTTGGGGAAAAACTGCTAGGCGCGGTCAGCAGACCGGCAAGCATGGCTGCTTCGGCTGCATTCACCGCTGCGGCTGGCTTGCCAAAGAACCGCTGCGCCGCGGCCTCAGCGCCGTAGGCACCGCCACCCATATAGGCTCGATTTAGATAAATCGACAGGATATCGTCCTTGGAATACTTTGCCTCCATCGCCATGGCATAAAGCGCTTCTTTGGCCTTGCGCTGGATGTTGCCCGCGCGGCAACTGCGCTCATATTCCGCTTCTGTCTGACCGGAGGACGGGTCGAACGGCTCCCCGAAACAAATGAGCTTGGCGACCTGCTGTGTGATGGTGGACCCGCCATGGCCAGACAACGGACCGCGCCCTTCGCTGAGGTTGATGCGGATCGCCGACGCGATACCACGCGGGCTGATCCCGAGATGCCGATAGAACCTTTTGTCCTCGGTGGCGACCACCGCGTTCTTCAGGTGTTTGGATACGCTGTCAGCGGTTACAACACCGCCGAATTGATCACCCCGCCACGCAAAGACATCACCGTTTCGATCCAGCATTGTGACCGATCCACGCGCACGGCCATCCAACAGGTCATCAAGCGCGGGCAGAGTTGTATAAAAATATCCAATCGCAACCGCCAGAACGACCATGCCAATCGCAGTAAGCCGCCATGTAATCTTCCAGATCAGTCCGAATACCCAGCCCACAAAAGCGTTGAGCAGACCAATGATACCGCTGCGTTTTGGCCGTTTGGCCCGTGCCGGTTTACGTTTCGCCGGTGCTTTGCCTTTTGGTGCCTTTTTCGGAACAGCCGATCCTTTTCCAGGATACCGCTTGTCCGCCACCAAAGGGCGCTTACGCTTGGATGAATCACTCATGAAATTGCCTGCCCGGCCTGATTTTTACGGCATCCTAACCTGACCCAGCGCGATTGTTTAGCGTCCCATTGAACAAACAGCGTCAATTTTTCGACTATTTTTTAATCACATCCACAAGTGTGTCTAATATTTAAGCACGCCATGCCAACTTTGGGCATGTTTTGGCCACCCACCGCTTTCAAATTCAGGTCCTGCCAGGTTTTGCTGCACCTGCACAATGCAGGGCGCTCCTGCCAACCGGAAGAGGTATCCAGAAGGTGAAACTCATCATTGCAACTATTAAACCATTCAAACTGGAAGAAGTACGTGAGGCGCTGACAGACGCTGGCGTGCGCGGGTTGATGGTGACCGAAATCAAGGGCTTTGGCGCACAGTCAGGCCATACCGAAATTTATCGCGGTGCCGAATACGTCGTGAACTTTGTTCCCAAGGTCAAATTGGAATTGGTCGTCTCGGATGGAGTTGCCGATCAGATGATCGAAGTGATCAGCCGCACGGCAAAAACCGGCAAGATCGGTGACGGAAAAATCTTTGTCATCGATGTGGAACAGGCCGTCCGCGTGCGCACAGGCGAAACCGGCGATGACGCCATCTGACCCCTCTGCATTAAGAAAGAATATATCCATGAAAAAACGATACATCATTCCCATGGTCACGGCGCTTGCACTGGTACCGACACTGGGGGCAGCGCAGGATGCAGAATTTGCAACGCTGGCCGATACAACCTTTATCTTTAACACGCTGCTCTTTTTGATCGGTGGCTTTCTGGTTTTTTGGATGGCTGCAGGTTTTGCAATGCTTGAGGCCGGCCTCGTCAGATCCAAGAACGTGACGACCCAGTTGACCAAGAACATCGCGTTGTTTGCGATTGCTGCGATCATGTATTGGCTCATCGGCTATAACATCATGTATCCCGGCGACGGCAACTGGATCATTCAGGATGTTTTTGGCAGCATTGGCACAAAGGATATCAAGTCCGAGATTGATGCTGGCGGCTATTCCAACGCATCTGACTTCTTTTTCCAGTTGATGTTCTGTGCAACCACAGCCTCCATCGTGTCCGGCACATTGGCCGAACGCATCAAACTCTGGCCCTTCCTGATCTTCGTTGTTGTGCTGACAGGCGTGATTTACCCGATCGAAGCAAGCTGGCAGTGGGGTGCAGGTTTCCTTGCCAACATGGGCTTCAGCGACTTTGCCGGTTCTACGCTGGTACACGCGGCTGGTGGCTTTGCCGCGCTTGCGGGTGCGATTGTGCTGGGGCCGCGCCTTGGTAAATACAACAAGGAAGGCCGTGTGATACCGATGCCGGGTTCAAACCTCGCCCTTGCGACACTGGGTACGTTCATTTTGTGGCTCGGCTGGTTCGGCTTTAACGGCGCATCCCAGCTCGCAATGGGTACAATCTCTGATGTGGACGCCGTCGCACAGATCTTTGCCAATACAAACATGGCTGCCGCCGCTGGTGCCGTTGCCGCGCTGATCCTGACACAGATGCTTTATGGCAAGGTCGACCTTACCATGGTGCTGAACGGTGCGCTTGCAGGTCTGGTGTCAATCACTGCCGGTCCACTTGACCCGACGCTGTTTGGGGCGCTTTGGATTGGTGCTGTGGGCGGGGTGATCGTTGTCTTCGCCGTACCCTTCCTCGACAAGCTCAAGATCGACGATGTGGTCGGTGCGATTCCGGTTCACCTGATCGCGGGTTTCTGGGGCACCTTGGTGGTACCGGTCTATACCGCCGACACGTCCTTCGTGACACAGATCATTGGCTTTGGTGCAGTGGGTGGTTTTGTGTTCATCGTCAGCTTTATAGTCTGGACGATCCTGAAAGCCACGGTGGGTATCCGCGTCAGCGAAGAGGCAGAGATCAACGGATTGGACATGTCAGAGCTGGGCATGGAAGCCTATCCTGAATTCTCAAAAGGCTGATGAGCCAACATGAGACATGAAAAAGCCCGGACGTTATGTCCGGGCTTTTTTGCATCTGGGTAATAGGCGCGCCACGCCTAGATACCAACGTCGAGGATTGCTTTCGCCAGAATTGGCACCGTTTCGCTGTTCAAACCCGCGATGTTCATGCGGCTGTCACCGATCATGTAAATTCCGTGTTTGCTGCGCAGTTCTTCAACCTTTTCCGGTGTCGTGCCAAGGCGCGAGAACATGCCACGGTGCTGCGCGAGAAAGCCAAACCGATCTGACCCAGACAAACGCTGCAATTCACCCGCAAGCTGTGTGCGCAGACCAAGCATGGCGGTACGGACATCTTCCAACTCTGCCATCCAATCACTGCGCAACACGTCGTCATTCAGGATCATCGTGACAATCCGCGCCCCGTGATCAGGCGGAAAACTAAAGTTCTGGCGGTTCAAAAACGCCAACGTCGCTTGGTTCAGGTCATGCGCTGACGCATCCGCAGCGATGGCCAGCAAAAGCCCGGTGCGTTCGCGGTAAATACCAAAGTTTTTGGAACAGCTTGCTGCAATCAGGCATTCTGGCACAGCAGCCACAACCTTGCGCGTGGCGGCGGCGTCTTCTTCCAATCCATCGCCAAAACCCTGATAGGCAATGTCGATCATCGGGGTGGCCCCGGTTTCAAGCAGCACCTTGATCACCGCATCCCATTCGGACGCATTGAGATTGGCACCGGTCGGGTTGTGGCAGCACCCGTGCAGCAAGACGACGTCGCCTTTCTCTGCCGTTTTCAGGTCTGCGATCAAACCGTCAAAATCAACGCCACGTGTTTCATCGTCGAAATAGCGATAGGGTACCGCCTCAATCCCAAGATACTTCAGGATCGACAAGTGGTTGGGCCAGGTAGGATCAGACACAAATACCCGCGCCTCTGGCCGCGCCATCTGAATCATCTCAAACCCCTGACGCACCGCCCCAGTGCCCCCCGGCGTGGCGGCCGCAGCAATGGTGTTACGGGGCACTGCATCGTCCAGTATCAGCGCAATCATCGCATCCGCAAACGCCGGATCACCCGCTAGACCCGTATACACCTTGGAGTTCTGAGTTTCCCACAACTGGTGTTCTGCCGCCTTTACCGCGCGCATCACTGGTGTCAGGCCAGTCGCGTCTTTGTAAACGCCAACCCCCAGGTCCACCTTCGTGGCACGAGGGTCGTCTTTGTACATCTGCATAAGCGTCAGAATTTTGTCAGCAGGCTGCGCCTTGAGCGTCTCGAACATTATGCTTCTCCGGTTGCGACGGGCACTGTGGGAAACATGCCCCATTCGGACCAAGAGCCGTCATAAAGGGACCAATTCGCATGCCCCATACGTTCCAGTGCCAACGCCAGAATGGCCGCCGTCACGCCGGATCCGCATGAAGTGATAACGGGTTTGCCCAGATCAACACCCGCCGCCTCGAAAGCTGCGCGCGTGGCATCGGGGGACTTCATCGTTTTGTCGTCGTTCAACAGCTCGGTGTATGGCACATTGCGCGCACCGGGAATGTGCCCTGCGCGCAGACCCTCGCGGGGCTCAGGCGCATCACCGCGGAACCGTGCTGCAGCGCGGGCATCAACAATCTGCGGATCGCCAAGCTTTGACGCATGGGCGACCTGCGTGACATCGCGCACCAGATGGTTTTGCAAACGCACCGTCATATGGCGATCACGCGGGATCGGCGGCATATCTTCGGTCGCATACCCTTCTGCGATCCACTTTGGCAGGCCACCATCCAGAACAGCAACGTTGTTCTGTCCCATCAACTTGAACAGCCACCACACGCGCGCCGCAGAAAACAAACCATCGCCGTCATAGACAACGACCTGATGGCCGTCACCAACCCCCATGGCGCGCATGCGCGACATAAACTTTTCAACCGGCGGGGCCATGTGGGGCAAATCTGACCGTGCATCTGAAATATCATCAATGTCGAAAAACCGCGCGCCTGGGATATGCGCCGCGTCATATTCCGCTTTTGCATCCCGGTCCGTATCAGGCAGGTACCACGATGCGTCCAGCAAACGCAGATCCGGGTCTTTGAGATGCTTGGCCAACCAGTCAGTTGAAACCAGTGTTTTGGGATCATCGGTCACAGGAAGCCCTCTTTTGTCAGGTTTCCTATTGCCTACCGCCGCTAGTTCAGGCTGGCAAGTCCGGGTGACGCTGTCGCGCCGCCCAAAGTCACTTATTTCTCCATCATGTTTTTAACGATGCCAACAATCGCCAAAACAACGGCACCTCCGACGCCGCCGCCAGCAACCTGACTGATGATACTGCCGATATTCAGCCCACCATCTGCGGCACCTGCACCCAGACCACCAAGGATCGCCGCACCCAGACCACCGCCCACGACGCCCGAGATTGAGTTGATCAAAGTACCTTGGTCGAGCTGACCCAGAGTTTTACCAACAACATTACCACCAACAGCGCCCGAAAGGAGACCAATAACAAGTTCCATATTTCCATTCCCTTTGGGGCCGTATTTTTATGATGCCGCATGTGGCCCCAGCTTGCAGCGCATTCAGCACTAGGGCGGGCGGATGATGTGACAAAGGGGAAAAAAGGTGCCGTTAACGCATTTACCGCATCACAAAGGGATCGGTTGCGGTCAAAGAGGGGCGGTTGCACAGCTGTGCCCACCAAGCTGACAGAGTAGGGTGCTTGCTCAATAAATCTGCGGCCTTAGGAACCTTTGCGAAATAGGCGATCATTGGTGACAGATGGATATCTGCCAGGCTTATGTCGTTGCCATTGAGTTGCAGCCCTTCCGCGGCGATCAAGTCCAACGTCTGCAAACAAGGCCGAGACCGCTCCAATCCTGTGACAACTTTGTCCGGGTCAAACTCTTCGCCCAAATGTGGCCGCTAAAAACCGTGCGAAAACACCTCTTTTACCATCGGTTGATAGCCATAGGCATCAATGATACCGATCACCTGCAGCATCCGCGCGGTGGCTTGGGCATCTTCGGGCCGCAATGCCTGGCCGGCAGTCAAATCATCAAGATACCAAATAATCGCGGCTGTTTCTGTCAGCGCAAACGCCCCGTGCCGCAAAACAGGAACCCGACCAAACGCCGTATGACGAGACAGCTCAGCATCAGGTTCTGCGGCAAAAGGATTGGCCTCAACATAGGCGGCTTCAAGTCCAAGTTCCAAAAATTCCATCCGCAAAATGCGCGTGCAAACGCTATACCGAAAGCCGATCAGAGTAAGCCGATCATCCATGATCTTTGAGTAAACGTGCCTTTTGCCGTGACCAATCACGCTTGGCGCTTGTATCGCGCTTGTCATGGTTTTTCTTGCCCTTGGCGATGCCAATTTTGATCTTGGCTTTGCCGCGATGGTTAAAATACATCACCAGCGGTACCAGCGTCATCCCCTTGCGCTGGGTCTCATTCCAAAGCCGCGACAATTGTTTGCGCGAGACGAGCAGTTTGCGACGGCGGCGCTCCTCGTGCGAAAAGGTCTTGGCCTGCGCGTAGGGTGCAATATACCCATTCACCAGCCACAGCTCGCCATCCTCAACCGCAGCATAGCTCTCAGCGATATTGGCCCCGCCCATGCGCAGGGATTTAACCTCCGACCCTTCCAGCATGATCCCACATTCAAGATCATCCTCAATTGCATAGTCATACCGCGCCCGGCGGTTTTCAGCGATCACCTTGTAATTGGGATCAGATTTGGAGGATGATTTTACTTGACTCATAGTGTTGATCTAGGCCGCCATGGCACTTCGCGCAAGGCTGCTTTACAAGGCAATTGCCATCTTTGCCCAACCAGGACTCAACACTCTTCGCCACATTTTTGCCACGAAATTGTACTAATTTTGACAGAATCTAAGTCTGCCACACACGCACCTGCCCGCGCATCAAGCGCTGCTGCGTCAAAAAGGATAAACGTAATGCTGCTCGTTCGCCTGTGCGCCGCACTGGCCCTTTGTTTAATGATAACCACCCCCGCCACAGGAGAAAGCCCGATGCGGGTTCTGGTGATGGGGGATTCGTTCATGACCTCAAATAGTTCCGCCAAAAAATCGCTCCCACACGTGTTGTCCGGCCTGCTGCGCACCAAAGTCAAAAGCAGAGCTGTGGCAGGGGCTCGGCATCTTTATGCGCTGCCAATCTCGGGTGGATTGGGGATGAATATTTCCAAACAATACCGCCCCGGAAAATGGGATTATGTGGTGATGAACGGGGGCGGCAATGACCTTTGGATGGGCTGCGGATGCGGCAAATGCACCCGCAAAATGGAAAAGCTGATATCCAGCGATGGGCGCAAAGGGGCGATACCTAATTCAATTGCGCGCGCCCGCCGGGATGGTGCAAAGGTCATCTACGTCGGATACTTGCGCAGCCCCGGCAGAGGATCCCCAATCGAGGCATGTAAGCCATTGGGGGACAAACTCGAAGCGCGCATCGCAAAATTGGCTGCGCTGGACAGTGACATTACGTTTGTCTCGCTGGCCGACATGGTGCCTTTCGG
The DNA here is from genome assembly GCF_042611115.2 of Sulfitobacter sediminivivens. NCBI lineage: Bacteria > Pseudomonadati > Pseudomonadota > Alphaproteobacteria > Rhodobacterales > Roseobacteraceae > Sulfitobacter > Sulfitobacter sediminivivens. Next base: position 5,282 of record NZ_JBHGAR020000021.1, on the reverse strand, counting down.
CGACGCAAGTTTTCACGCCCTTGATATGATCCACCCGTCACCCAAAGGCAGTGCAGCCGCTGCGCGTAGGGTGCTGTCCGTCATTCAGCCGAACCCGTCATAAGCCCGCCGGGGACTTCAGTCGCCCAATTTTGCGTGCACCTCGGCCAAGTCAATCTCACCGACGGGCATCTTGTTGCCCGGATTCTCAAAGTCATATTTGAACAAGTCAAAATCACGCTTATAAATTTCGCGCACCAGATGCATCGACAGATCATCAAAATAATCCTCAACAGGATGCGCCCGCTTGGGTCCATGCCCTTCGCTTTCGTTAAAGCGGGGGATGTCGGCGAGGGTCACCTTGTGCGGTGTTTCGATGGCGTCCATGACGTCCTGCATCCCCTCGTTGAAACTTTCGGTCCAGACGATCTTGTCATAGGTACCGCCATTGATGATGAAAGTACTCACATGCCCCGACTGCGCTGACCAATGAATGTCAGGGTCCATGGGACGGCGCCAGCGGATGGTGTCACGGGCAAACAGCAAAAACCGCCGGAATGATGCGATCTGGTCAAATTCCTGTTTACCATCCTCGCCACCGACCTCGATCCCATACTTTTGGATCAGCAACGGCACCAAATTGCCGCGGTAACGCTTCCCGTTACGCTGAATCCCGCAGATTTTGTCGAAGAATGACGACAGGATACGCGTGTAGGGATTACGCACACAGGTGAACGCGTAAGACTTGTGGTTGATCACATTCTGGGTGATCGGCTCTTGCGAACCATCCAGCGCCCATTTGTGTAAACCAGCCTTGGCATCGTGAATATCACCATCAAAAAAACCACCATGGTCAGAATAAAACATAATCTGTCCGATGCTGGAACAGGCGCATTTCGGCACCACGCGGTAAACCACGCTTTCGCTCTCTGTCATCCACGTTCCGGGGAAACCCATGCTCATTCGCCTCCTGCTGGCCCTGACTGTTTTTGGCAACAGTTTGGCTCTGCTACAAAAAAGCAAATAAATGGTGTTTATTCAATCGGTCTTCATCATTATCTAGGTAAACAAACCAAGGTAAAGGGTCAGTTCGTTTCCAAAATGGCAAAAATCGCCTACATTCTGCTTTGTCACAAGGATCCGGTCGCCATTATTCGGCAGGCGGAACGTTTGACGGCGGTCGGCGATTATATGTCGATCCACTTTGATGCCTCTGCAAATCCTGAGCATTTCAAAAAGATTAAGGCGGCCCTCGCGAACAATCCAAACGTCACATTTGCCCATAAGCGGATCAAATGCGGATGGGGAGAATGGTCGCTGGTTCAAGCCACACTTTACGCCGTTGAATCCGCCGCCAAAACCTTTCCGCGTGCCACACATTTCTACATGCTGTCTGGCGATTGCATGGCGATCAAATCGGCCGAATACACCCATCAGTATCTGGATGAAAACGATGCCGATTTCATCGAAAGCTTCGACTATTTCGAAAGTGACTGGATCAAAACAGGCTGGAAAGAGGAACGCCTGATTTACCGACATTGGGTGAACGAGCGCGCCCACAAAAGACTGTTCTACGCCATGTTCGAAGTGCAAAAACGGCTGGGCCTGACCCGAGAAATTCCGGCAGATTTGCAGATCCAGATCGGCAGCCAATGGTGGTGCTTGCGCCGCCGCACCGTCGAATGGCTTTTGCACTTCGTAAAGCAGCGCAAGGATGTCGTCCGCTTTTTCCGCACGACCTGGATCCCGGATGAGACATTTTTTCAAACATTGGTACGCCACCTCGTGCCCGAGGATGAAATACGCACCCGCACGCTGACTTTTCTCATGTTCACCGACTACGGGATGCCGGTCACGTTCTACAACGATCACTATGACCTGCTCATGGCACAGGATTACCTGTTCGCCCGCAAGATCAGCGCGGAAGCGCAGGATCTCAAGCGGCGTCTGGGACTGCTTTATGCGGCCGAAGGTGTCCATTTTCAGATCAGCAACGAAGGGCGCAGCCTGTTCAAATTCTTGTCGGGGCGGGGCCGTATTGGGCGCCGCTTTGCCACTCGGTTCTGGGAAACCGAAAGCACCTTGGGTCGCGAACGAGAATTGCTGATCGTAATCTGCAAGAAATGGCATGTGGCCAAACGCGTGCTCGACCGGATCCGCCAGGTCACCAATGTTCCGGCAATCGAATACATCTTTAACGAACAAGACACGCCTTTGCCCGATTTGGGTGGCATTCAAAACACTCTGGAAAAACGGACGCGCCACCGCCGTGCGCTGATGCGGATGTTGTTTGATTATTTTGAAACCGACCGCCTCATTGTGTGCATGGATCCGGAAAATCTGGACCTGCTGAATGATTTTGCGTCGGACCGGTCCGTGACGCGCATGCTTGAAATCGAATGCCAGTTTTCCGATGATTATTTGATCGGCCATGCAATGCGTGTGGGCCTTGCAGGGGAACAGACATCCCAAGACACTTTGGAACGCCTCTTGCCCACCATCCGCAACGACATGGTGCATGAAAGTGACCAGATCAGAGATTCTGGTTTCGAAAACCACCTGCGTTTGCGCGAAAACGCGTCAGAGGACCAGAACGCGGAAATGCTGAGCCAATTCTTGGCAATACCGCATGAAAAGGCCCGAGAGATTGCGTCAACGGATTACCTCTTTGCGGATTGAAGTGCGGCGCAGACCAAGAAGTCGCGCGGCATAAACCACTGACGCCAGATTTCTTCCTTCAGGGCTTCTTGCGCCACGTCCCCAACCAGCGGGAAAACCGTCCGCTTTTTTCGGCAAAATCATCCTCAATCGCTTCAAGCGTCGGGTCAATCCGGGCCATTCTGAATCTGCGCCACCGCACCCAGATCGCGTAAACAATCGCGAAAAACAGCGTCAGTATGATGATGTTGAGCCACGGAATTCCCTTGGACGAATCTGGCCCCTCCACCGCTTGGATCGAAATCGCATTGGGAAAAATCGTCAGAAATTCATTGCGCCAGCCATAATGCTTGAGCGCCACATAGGTCGGTGCCCCGGTGGTTGATTTGGCGTCCGCCGCCTCAGCCTGCAAGTTTGAGGTGTCAAATTTGAAATAGGGCGGCCAGCCCCAGCCGGTATCCTCGTTGCGATAGACCATGACGTCACCTTTGGCCCGCCGTGTCTGGATAAAGAACACATCGCGGTTGACCGCGGCACCGTCCGTTCCAATATCGGCTTGCGCCCAGAAAATCGAATTCTCACCAAAATCGATCCGCTTTTCATAAGTGTCGGTCACCCGCACAATATCGACCTGCGGCAGCGTGTAATGAAAGAACGCCCCAATCAGCACCCAGACTGTGATCCAGAAGACCCATTTAACTATCGCCATCACGAGGTTCCTTCTTACGAAAAATTGGTCAGATAGATGATCACGCTGATCAGCACCACAGGTACAATATAAACACCCCAAATCAATTTACGACGGATCGAGTCATCGTATCTTTCAAGGCCGCGCCGCACAAACGTCTCCCGGTCTACCTTCCGTGGGCCATCCTCCCATTTCTTGCGCAACTTGCCGCGCCTGACGGCACGCGAATAAAGTGACAAGCAGACAAAGATCACCGTCAGAACGACGAACCCCATTACCACCAATCGTGCCAGTGCAAGCATCGCCTATTTCCCCCTCACCGCGCCCCACGGACCAACCCGGGCAATCATATCCGACACCGGGTCCGGTTTTGCAGGTATTGGTTCTTCGAGCGGCGCATCATGACCAAAAAGCGCCCTGCGCGCGCCCGCTTTGTCCACCTGATACTCGGCCACAAGGAAATCAGCAACATAGGCGCGCTTGTTATCCGGCCAACCCGCATAGGTGCGGTAAAAGAGTTCCTTGTGACAGATGAACATCTGCCGTGCGTCTTTGGGCGCAAGTTCCGCCAGCAGCATGTTCACCAGTGCTGCGTCCTTTGTATCAGATGCCCGCAAGGTATAGAAATACGCCGGATGGTCCGATGAAATACGTGGCCAAGCCCCACCATTCTCTGCCCAGTTCACCAAGGCTGCCAGCGCGTGAAATTCGGCAGGCAGCTTGTCGCCATGGTCCCGCGCCAGCCGCCGCATATCGGCCCGCGTGGCCCCGGTCAGGTCCACGCCTTGATCGGCCACCGCATCTACCAGAATGAAATCCATCTTTTGCCGCAGGATCGCGGCGGCATTGATCCCACGCGCCTCAGTGATGGCTTCGGTCAACCCGTTATATTCGAAAAACTTGGCAATCTGGTTTCGGTTGCTTGCGTCAAACACATATTTGATCGGCAGATCATCCAACCCATCCTTACCCGCTGGCGCAATCAACGCCGGGTGTTCCACGTCCTGAAAAAGATACAGCCCGCCAAAATGTGCCGTCCAGAAATTGCGCTGATCAAAGGTCATTTGCTTCAGCTTTACAGGATTGCGCACCACATCCCCGGTCTTGCCCGCCAGCGTGATCATCTCGGCAATCAGTACATCGTCGAACCAGCCATCGGGTTCCGTCTTGAATCGGTCCACCAGATCGCCCAGCTTGGCCGCGTCACGTACCGTGCCCGCCGTCGTATCCGCCTCAACCTTGATCCGTCTTATGTCAAACAGCCGCTTTGGCGTGGACACATCATAAACCGAATTCACCAATTCCCCCGCCACCGCATCGCGTGCCGTCAGGGCAAACAGTTGCGCTTCGTTCTCTTTGAAAAACTGCTGCAAAATACCCCGCGAGGTCGAGAATTTGGTGTTGAGCAGCGGTGCGGTGCACTGCTCCATGCTCAGCAAAATAAACTGCCGGTTCACGCCTGCGTGGTTGAGGTAGAGGTGGTCACTCAACTCATCGCCAACCTCGGGCGAGTAGCCAGAAATATCGACGTGGAAATCTGTTTGTTCGGTACGCTTGCCCGTCAGATGATGCAGCGCACGGTTATAGCGGTCGACCAGCGCAGGCGAGTCCACATGGAAGAGATTGCCGAACATGAGGCCGTGTTTGATGAGGCGTTTCATAATTGCGTAGGGTGGGTGAAACCCGCGTGTACTTTATCGCAGGGGAAGTGGGTTTCACCCACCCTACGCAGTCCAAAAGCCGATGCCCGTATTGATCGAACAAATAGAAATTCCATAGATCAGTAACCCTCACAAAAATCGAGTGCTTCGAGAGGCTTTAGGTCCCTTTTACCTTCGAACTCTATTTCTATTGCCCTTAAGCAGGTACGAAAGGGACTGTAATAGACGACAATTATTGCGGCTAAGACTAGTCCAACAGCCACGATTAGCGCCTGATAGATTTCTAACCTCACCCC
>NZ_JBHGAR020000020.1:0-60263 GCF_042611115.2 Sulfitobacter sediminivivens | reverse complement strand
CCCGGAAAGTGCGACTTCACGAATGTCTGGTCGATCTGATATTGTGTATCGGGCATTGGGGGGCTCTCTCAGGGGTCAGTGGTTCAGAACCGCAGACAGGAAATTTTGCGTGCGGATCTCTTTGGGATTTGAAAACAATTCTTCGGGGATGCCGGTCTCAATCACTTCACCGCCATCCATAAAGATCACGCGGTCGGCAACCTGCCGGGCGAACCCCATTTCATGGGTGACGACGATCATGGTGACACCTGTGCCGGCCAGATCCTTCATCACATCCAGTACTTCTCCCACCATTTCGGGATCAAGCGCGCTGGTCGGTTCATCAAATAGCATCACACGCGGTTCCATCGCCAGCGCGCGCGCAATGGCCACCCGCTGTTGCTGACCACCCGACAGATGTTCAGGGTATTTTTCGGCCTGCTCAAAAATGCCAACACGTTTGAGCAGCACATCGGCTCGGGCAGCGGCGTCAATTGCATTCAGCCCGCGCACGCGCTGTGGGGCCAGCATCACATTTCGGCGTACCGTAAGATGAGGAAACAGGTTGAAAGACTGAAAGACCATGCCTACCTCGGCACGTACCTTGGCGAGGGATTTTCCGGAGGTCACGGGAATGCCGTCGACTACGACTTCGCTGACGCTCTCGAACCCTTCCAAATGGTTGATGCACCGTATCAATGTTGATTTGCCAGACCCGGATGGGCCGACGACGCAAACCACCTCACCTTCGGCGATGTCCAGATTAATGCCTTTCAACGCCTGAAACTCGCCATAGAATTTTTGCAAATTGCGGATGCTGACAAATCCATTCATCAACAATCTCCTGCGCCGAAACGTCGCTCCATCCGCGACACCGCGGCAACCAGTGGCCACAGGAAGGCTACATAGATGATGGCGGCCAAGATCAGGGGGCTGGGATTTGCGGCAAGTGCCTGAGCCTGTGTGGCCTGTTTCAAAAGGTCGGGCATCGCCACGACGGAGGCGAGGGCCGTGTCCTTGACAACGTTAATCGAATTGTTGGTCAGCGGCGGGATCACGATCTTTACTGCCTGCGGCAGAATTACATCGACCATCATGGGCCGGTAGCCAAGGCCAAGGGCCTGAGACGCCTCGAACTGGCCTTTTGGGATCGCCTGAATTCCGGCGCGGAAAATTTCTGCGGTATAGGCAGCCGATACAAGCGTCAGCGCCGACATTGCCGACCAGAACGGCGACAAGCGTATGCCGACGAAGGGCAGGGCATAATAGACAATGATCAGTAAAACCAGTAGCGGCAGGGATCGGAAAATGTCGATATAGATGCGAGCCAGAAGTTGCACGGGGGCCGCTGCGTAAAGACGTACTAAAGCAAGCCCAAGACCCAGAATGAGCCCGGCAATTATGCTTACCACGCCCAGCTTGACCGTGATCCACAAACCCTTAAGCAACAGGGGATAGGTCCGCAGCAATACGTCAATGTTGAAAAATGTATCAATGATTTCCATGTTGTCCTGCAAATTTGAGCCATGCCCGAATCCGGTCCGGGCATGGCAGGGGCCGTGTTACGGCATGTCCATCACCGTGACGGTCGAAGTCGTATCTTCGGGCGTCGCGCCGAACCATTTCTCGTGCAGCTTGGCGATCATGCCTTCATTCTTCAGCACGGTCAGCACGTCGTTGACTTGCATTGCAAGCTCCGCGTCCTTGTCAAACATCATCGAATAGCGTTCGCCAGTTTCGATCCGGGCAACAACCTTCAGGTTGGGTTTGTCCTTGACGTAGTAAAGCAGCGCGGGGATGTCAGAAATATATCCCTGTATCCGTCCTGCGCCCAAGTCCAGCATGGCGGGTGCCAGACCTTCGTATCGCCGGATTTCGGCAAAACCCGCAGCGTCGTTCTGGGCAGTTGCCCACATGTCACCCGTCGATCCCGTATCAACACCAACCACTTTGTCTTTCATCTCGGCCACCGTAGAAGGGCCACCTTCGGCCACGGTGAGCGACTGATCGCTGTCGTAATACGGTTGGGCAAAACTGACCGACTGCAGCCGTTCCTCGGTGATGGTGATTGATGAGATTGCGATATCGACGCGACCTGACTGCACGGCGGAAAACAAGCCGTTGAAGGGGATGTTCACAATTTCGACGTCATGGCCCAGTCGGCTGGCCACCTCGTTGACCAAATCAATCTCGAATCCGACATAGGCACCGCTGTCGTCTTGAAATTCCCAAGGCACGTTACCGATGTTCGCACCGACTTGCCATGTGTCGGCCTGTACCATCGTCGCCAACGCGCCCGAAACCGCAACTGCGGCAATCAGGCTTTTGAGTTTGTTCGTAAGCATTTTTGTTTCCTCCCTAAGTTTTGACTTGCAGCGAATCCGATAAATTGGTCTTACCGGTCTGACCAAAGACAAACACAGCGCCAAGTTTGGATCAAGTGAAAACCAACCCACTGACAATTCAGGCAATCCCGGATAGATTGTCGAAACGCTGACAAGACAAGAGCCGTAAAAAAATATGATCGACCGTACCCCTGTTTCCCAAGCCATTGCGCGGCAATTGCAGCAGATGATCCGATCCGGTGAACTGCCCAAATCAGAGCGCCTACCCTCACAACGGGTCCTGTCAGAGCAATTGGGCGTCTCGCGGCCCTCGCTGCGCGAGGCATTGATGACACTGGAAACGCTGGGTCTGGTCCGCACCTATCCAGGGCGAGGCACCGTTGTTGCCGATCCATCGGACCAACCCACTGCGAATGGAAGCCATTGGCGGTATTCGGACGACTACGGCATGACCGACGTTTTTGAAGTGCGCCTGTTGTTGGAAGGCCAACTGGCCCGCCATGCAGCGGAAAACTCGACGCTTGAAGATATTTCGCTGCTCAATGCAGTAACGGACAAGATGGAAGCGGCATGGGAACGCGGTGATCTTATAGCAAATGTCGATGAGGATCTTGTATTCCATCAACATATCGCAGGCAAAAGCCGGAATTCGCTTTTGTTGCGGACCTATACTTCGCTCAGCGCGATGGTGACGGAAACGCAGAGGCAGCCAATACCCTTCACGGCGCTAGACCGCATGGCCTGCTCAATCGCCGAACACCGTGCCATCATCGCCGCGGTGCATGGCCGCGATGCAGAGGCTGCGCAGGCTGCGATGATTGCGCATATCCGGAACACGGCGGCCTGTGCGGGCATTTCCATTTAGGTCGGGGCATCCATCTTAAGCCATTTGCCAGTTCCTGGCTGGGCGCGGAGTGAACTGTTCTGAATGATCGTTCGGCCTCGCGACAGAACCGTGACAGGTGCGCCCTTGATTGTCGTGCCTTCAAACGGGTTGTATCCAACGTTATCCTTTAGGTCATCGGGGCCATATGTGCGGGTTAGTTCAGGGTCCCAGATGGCGATGTCCGCATCAAAGCCTTCCGAAATTTGGCCTTTGGTAGGCAATCCGAATGCTTTAGCCGGGGAAGTTGCGGTCAAGGTCACAAATGCCTCAAGATCCATGCGTCCTTCGCTGACCATCGTATTGAACATCAGGGGCAGCCGTGTCTCCAACCCCGGCATGCCATTTGCGATCCGGTTGAAAGGAACGTCCGTGCCATGGGCAAACTTTCCGCTGGCATCCATGCGATACGGTGCGTGATCGGAGGTCACCAGCCCGATCGTGCCATCGGCAATCGCGTCCCACAGCGCCTGTTGATCGTCGGTTGTACGCTGCGGCGGCGAACACATAAAGCGCGCGGGGTTATCCCGCTCGAGGATATCCACAGTCATGAACAGATAATGCGGGCAGGTTTCGGCCTGTACCATTGTGCCGCGCGCCTGCGCCTTTCTTACGATGTCGGCCCCTTCGCGGGTCGAGACGTGAAAGATCATGATACGAGCCCCGGTGAATTCGGCAAATCGGCACATTCGGTCGATAGCTTCGATCTCTGCTTCACGGGGATGAGATGCGGCATGGTACTTAGGCGCGGTTTTGCCTGCCGCCAACAACTTTTCCGTCATGTTGCGGATCAGCCCGTCGTTTTCGGCATGGAAGCACACCAGCGCCCCATCGCGTTTTGCCACGTCGAGTATGTCCAGGATGGATTTGTCGTCCTGACGCACCTTGTCGTAAGTTGTGAAAATCTTGATCGAACGGTGGCCTTGGGCAATCAGTTCGGGAATGTCGTCGCTAAGGTTTCCATCACTGGTATCTGCGACGATCATGTGAAAGGCGTGGTCGATTAGAGCCCCCTTTGTCGCAAGTGCCGTGTAGTCGGCCACGACCTTTCGCATCTTGTGTCCGGGATGTTGCGCCGCAAAGGAAACGACGGTGGTTGTGCCTCCGAAGGCGGCGGACCGTGTTGCAGATTCAAAGGTGTCTGCATTCATTAGGCCCGCACCGGATATCTGCTCAATATGACAATGCGTGTCTACCCCACCAGGTAGGACAAGCAGGCCACTCGCGTCAATTTCGGTTGAAGTATCGCCAGACAGGTTCTGGCCTAATGCGGTTATCTTGCCTTCAGTGATCCCGATGTCCGTTTTTTCGGTGCCACGCGCTGTCACGGCAGTGCCGCCGCGAATGATGGTATCAAACTCTGAGATTCTCATGGCAATTCCGACCTTATGAAGATAGTATTTAAATACCGAGTGTATACCATTTCGGGAAAATTGAAAGATTGCGTGTAGCAAAGACATCATGGGCCTACCGCCACAGGGAGACGACATGACCGAGATGACGCAAACGTTGGGCAGTTCAACCTTTCAGCGTATGAAAGCCATGATTCTGGATGGCACACTTGAACCCGGCACCTTGTTACGAGAGAAGAGTTTCGCAGACCGCCTTGGGGTGTCGCGCACGCCTGTCCGCGAGGCCATCGGTCAATTAATCAGCGAAGGGCTTGCCACGCGATCAACTGGTGGGACACCTATGGTCAGTAGCATATCCCTGAGCGAGATTATGGAAATACTGCACGTTCGTAGCCTGTTGGAGTGTGAAGCAGCACGAAAAGCGGCTATTTCAAATGCCTCGACTGACGATCTGGCAAAGCTCAGAACCCAATTTGCGGGCTTTTTGACGGGCGCGCGGCCCAGTGCTGCGGTTCATTCCGCGCTTGATACGCAACTACACATGGCCATTGCACGGATGGCAGGATCCAAACTGCTGGCGGAATTGATCGAGGGATTGAAGATCAAGACATTGATGTATGATCAGGGATCCATTCCTGATCGTTTCGAGCCTGGCTGCCAAGAGCACCTGGCAATCATCGATGCGGTGATGGACAAATCGCCTGATCGTGCGCTGGCTGCGATGAAGCTGCATCTGGGCAAAGTGCGCGAATCCATTATCTCGCATATTCATCACCCTTTCTAAGCGCGAAAACGTCGGGCCGGACTGTAAAATTTTCTGGGGGCTGTTGACTTGGCAGTCACTGTGTATACCATCTGCATACCAAATCAGAGCTGGATGGAAACCCTATGACAATCCAAAGCGCGCAGCGGCCAACTGACGGGATCGTTCTCGTTATAACCTTTCAGTATTACCGCGACCTACCCAGGGCGATGCGGTTCTATGAAGATATTCTCGGTTTCGCCCTCGCCATTGATCAGGGCTGGTCGAAAATCTATCGAATCGATGGTCAGGCCCATGTCGGTCTCGTTGATGAGACGCGCGGCATGCAGAACTGGTCCGAAAATAAGACCTGCCAAGTCTGTCTCCGCGTGCCGGATGTAGATGCATGGCATGCTTGGGCAGCCTCAAAAGACGTTGGTGGGCTAACCAAGCCGCGCGAGAGCGAAGAACTGGGCATCCGCGCCTTCGTGATGAACGACCCTGAAGGCTACCAGATCGAAGTGCAGACGGCGAAGCCCGGTCACTGAAGTAACTTCTGCACGACCACACATAACCAAAAGAGCAGACACACATCCAGAACACCAATCGCAAAGCAACCAACAAAGAGGATTAACCATGAAATACCTGTCCCACTCTGCGCTCCGCGCGGGTACCCTTGGCGTGGCTCTTATTGCCACGACGGCGGCAACTGCCTTTGCCCAAGACAAATCCGTGATGATCGGTCTGACTTCGGACCCAAGCCACTTGTACCCGCTCGCGGGAGAGGAGCTTTCGTCGAACATCATGTATTATCACCTATACGATCCATTAGTGAAGCGGACTGCCGAACTGAATTTCGTTCCGGGTCTGGCGGCAAGCTGGGAAAACGTCGATGACACGACTTGGCGTTTCAAGCTGCGTGAGGGCGTGACGTTCCACAACGGCAACCCATTCACGGCATCCGATGTTGTCTATACCGTCAAAAAAGCCAAGGAATCGATCCGGCCTGATCTGGCAGCCAACATCGCAACAGTCACTGCTGTTGATGACTTGACGGTCGAAATCACCACGCCCAAGCCTTATGCGGTGCTGCCCAATGATTTGGCTGAGCTGCTGATCCTCGATGAGGAATACACGACCGAGACTGGCGATGAGCAGATGGACCTCAAGCCGATGGGAACTGGCCCTTTCATGCTTGAGGAGTGGATCAAGGAAGAGAAGCTGGTTCTGAAAGCGTTTGACGCCTATTGGGCGGGCGCGCCAAAGATCAAGACAGTAACTTTCCGGCCGATCACCAACCCCGCAACGCGGACCGCGGCCCTACTGACTGGTGAGGTCGACGTCATCCAAGACCTTGCCGTGCGCGATGTCGAGCGGGTGAAATCCGAGGATGGCTTTCAAGTGATCACACGGCCAAGTCTGCTGAACGTGGTCCTTGCAATGGATACCCGCGCCGTCTCGCCGACGATCGAAGGTGATAACCCGATGACTGACCAGCGTGTGCGGGAGGCAATTGCCCGTGCCATCGACACAGATGCGATCAACAAGATTGTGATGAATGGCCTAGCGACACCCAGTGATCAATTCGTGCCCGCATCACACATTGGTTATGTCGATGGCATGAGCTTCCGTGAGATGTATCCGGTAGACATCGGAAAGGCCAAAGCACTGATGGCAGATGCGGGGCATGCCGACGGGTTCACCATGACGCTGGATGCCACTAACAATCGTTATGTCAACGACGCGCAGATTGCGCAGGCATTGGCGTCGATGCTGGCCAAGATCAACATTGATCTCAAGCTGAACATCATGCCCAAGTCGAATTTCTGGGGTTATATCCGTGTCCCGACTGAAAACTCCAGTTTCATCCTGAGTGGCTGGGATGTTCCTGCGGGAGATGCCGGGTCAATGTACGGTGCGCTGTTTTATACACGTGACAAGAAAGAAGGCTACGGTCAGGTCAACCGAGGTTCCTATTCTAACCCGGAAGTGGATGCACTGGTCGACAAGGCCGATGCCACGCCCAGCATTGAAGAGCGTGACCAGTATCTGCAAGAGGCGACCAAGGTGCTGATGGCGGATATCCCGATGATCCCGGTGCATTACGAGCAAGATATCTATGCCGTGCGTAAGGGCGTGACCCTTGAGCCGCGCGTGGACAAGTTTCTTTCTGCCTATGACATGGACGTTGAGTAACACATCAATTCCAAGACCCCGGCACGTTTTCTGCCGGGGTCGTCGTTTCTAACATTTCTTGAAAGATTGATCCTCACCCATGCTCGGATATCTGCTCAAACGCCTGATCCAAATGACGCTGGTGCTTTGGGTCGTTTCGGTCATCGTCTTCATGATGATGAGCTTTACCGGCGATCCGGTGTTCATGGTCGTGCCGATCGACGCAACCGATGCCGAAATCGCGCAGGCCCGCCGTCTGCTGGGCCTAGATCAGTCAATTCTGGTGCAGTACTGGAAATTCCTGACCAGCCTGCTGCAGGGGGATTTTGGCCGTTCCTACGTCTTTCGCCAACCCGCGATGACACTGATCCTCGAACGGATGCCCGCCACCGTCGAGATGGTTCTGGTGGCCATGGCGATGGCGATTGTCGTTGCCATTCCCCTGGGTGTCTATGCTGGGGCGAACCCCGACGGGCGCATCAGTCGCACGATCATGGCTGGGTCGCTGTTGGGCATTTCGCTGCCGGGTTTCTGGGTCGGCATGGTGCTGATCTATGTCTTCGCCGTGAGTTGGGGCGTCTTTCCGTCCTCGGGGCGTGGCGACACCGCCGAGCTGTTTGGCCTCCGCATAAGCCTGCTCACTTGGGACGGCTGGCATCACATCATCTTGCCCGCCGTGACCCTGTCGCTTGGGACAATGGCCATCCTTTTGCGCATGACCCGCGCGGGGATGATGGAGGTGGGACGGCAGGACTACATGAAGTTTGCCCGCGCCAAAGGTGCCACGCGCCGGGATGTACTCTATAAGCACGGATTGAAGAATGCGCTGATCCCCGTAGTGACGATCTTTGGATTGCAACTGGGTGACCTGATCGCTTTTGCCACCATCACCGAAACGATTTTCAGCTGGCCCGGCATGGGCAAGCTCTTGATCGATTCAATCTATCGCGCCGACCGGCCCGTCATCGTTGTCTATTTGATGTTGGTGGCGCTGATCTTTGTGGTGATCAATTTCCTTGTCGACATCGTCTATACGTTGATCGACCCGCGCATTACGTTGAAGTGAGGGGCATATGACCACTTTCCTAAGCTCTGAGTTCTTCCACAACTACAAACGTAGCGCATCAGCGATAATCGGCAGCACGTTGATGTTGGTCTTTGCCTTTGGCGTCATCGCAGGGCCGTTTTTGGTGGCGCAGAACCCCTATGACATTGCCGCCCTCGATCTGATGGACAGCTACAAACCACCGATGTGGCTGGAGGGCGGTGATTCGCACTTTCCGCTGGGCACGGACGGACAGGGCAGGGACGTCTGGGCCTCGATCCTGTATGGTGCACGAATTTCGGTTTTTATCGGGCTGGTGGCTATGATCGCATCCTGCACCATCGGCTCGCTGCTGGGGCTGATTGCGGGGTTCTATGGCGGCATCGTTGACAGCGTGATCATGCGGATTGCTGATATCCAACTGTCGTTTCCATCTATCCTGATTGCGTTGTTCTTGATGTCGGCGGTGGGCACAGGCGTGGACAAAGTACTTATCGCGCTGACGGCAGTTGGCTGGGTGGTCTATGCCCGGACAGTGCGCGGATCGACATTGTCTGAAATCGAAAAGGAATATGTGCAAGCGGCGCGCGTGGCGGGTTTGCCCAACAGCAAGATCATTCGCAAACATGTACTGCCCAATGTGCTAACACCGCTGATCGTGATTGCAACCATACAGGTGGGGACATTCGTCCTGATCGAGGCGTCGCTGTCGTTTCTGGGGGTTGGCGTGCCGATCACGCAACCGTCACTGGGTTTGCTGATCAAGAACGGGTTTGACGTGCTGTTTTCCGGTCTGTGGTGGACCTCCGTTTTTCCCGGCTTTGCAATCATGATGCTGGTGTTCGGCATCAACCTCTTTGGCGATTTCCTGCGTGACGAACTCAATCCGAGGCTGAAATAATGGCAGATGCAGCAAAACCGCTCTTGGCCGTTCGTGACCTGCGGACATATTTCCATACTTTTTCGGGGATCGTCAAAGCGGTAAACGGTGTAAGTTTCGAGATCGGCAAAGGCGAGGTGATGGGGCTGGTTGGCGAAAGCGGTGGTGGAAAATCCGTGGTTGGCTTTTCCATCCTTGGCCTGATCGACAGCCCTGGCAAGATAGAAAGCGGGGAGATCCTGCTGGATGGTGAAGACCTTGTGAAAGTAGGCGAAGCGCGCCTGCGCAACATTCGCGGGCGTGACATCTCAATGGTGTTTCAGGATCCGATGACGTCGCTCAACCCGCTGCACACGGTCGGGCGGCAAATGGATGAAGTACTGCGCCTGCATACCGATCTGGACATGAAAGCCCGAAAACTGGCTTGCATCGAAATGCTCGAAAGTGTCGGGATCAGCCGTGCGTCTGAGCGGTTGCGCGCTTATCCGCATCAGTTTTCCGGAGGTATGCGCCAGCGCGTCGTAATTGCCATCGCATTGCTGGCGCGCCCGCGGTTGATCATTGCAGACGAACCGACAACTGCGCTGGATGTCACGATCCAAAGCCAGATCCTGAAGCTGATGCGTGCCCAAATTACCCAAAAAGGTGCGTCGATGATCCTAATTACTCATGACCTCGCGGTGGTGTCGGAAATGGCGGACCACATCACCGTGCTCTATTGCGGCAACGTGGTGGAGCGGGGCAAGACACGTGATTTGATTGAGGCACCATCGCATCCTTATACACGCGGATTGATTGACAGTATTCCCGATACCTCCAACCGGCACGACCGGCTGAACCAGATACCCGGCTCTGTTCCGGACATTCGCAACCTGCCCAAGGGCTGCAATTTCCGCGACCGATGCCCTCGCGCTCAGGCGCTTTGCGCCGAACAGGAGCCGGCATTGTCCCCCCAGCATGCAACGCTTTGGTCAGCCTGCCATTTTCCTTTGAAGCCGGGAGAAAGCGCATGACGGATACGACATCACCCATGCTGGAAGTTCGCGATTTGTCGATGCATTTTTCCATTGGCGGCGGTGTTCTTGACCGGCTCAAACTCGACCGGAACGGCCTGCGGCTGGAGCGGCCTATCGTGCATGCAGTCAATGGCGTCAGTTTCAAGATCAACAGGGGCGAGATCATGGCGCTGGTTGGGGAAAGCGGTTGTGGAAAATCCACCGTCGCCAAGACGATTGCACGGATCTACGAGCCTACGACTGGCGAGGTTCTGGTAGAAGGTGAGAACATCGCCAATCTCGGATTCTCGGACCTTTTGCCTGTGCGGGCAAAGATGCAGATGATCTTTCAGGACCCTTATGCGTCGCTGAACCCTCGGCAAAAGGTCCGCGATATCGTAGCGGAACCGCTGCTCGAGCAGACCAAAAGCGCGCAAGAACGGCGCGATGTGCCCGCACGCATTGAAGCGCTGCTGGCCCGCGTCGGGCTGAATGCGGAACACGCCGGGCGTTATCCGCATCAGTTTTCCGGTGGCCAGCGTCAGCGCATCGGAATCGCCCGCGCATTGTCGGTAACACCGGGATTGATCATCGCGGATGAACCGGTCTCGGCGCTGGATGTGTCGATTCAGGCGCAGATTCTTAACCTGATGAAGGATCTGCGCGACGAATTTGGTCTGGCCTATCTTTTCATCAGCCATGATCTGTCCGTGGTTCACCATATTGCTGATTGGGTTGGTGTGATGTACCTCGGATTCATGGTTGAAAATGCGCCGCGCGACGTATTGTTTGCAAAACCGCGCCATCCCTACACCCGCGCATTGCTATCCGCCGCCCCCAGCATCAAGGCCAACCGCGATATCCAAGAAATCGTTCTGACGGGCGAGGTCCCCTCAGCGTTGGATTTGCCTTCAGGATGCCCGTTCCGAACCAGATGTCCCTTCGCATGGGATCGCTGCGCTGCGGAACGGCCTGCGTTGCAAGATGTGGGGGATCGTCAAACTGTGGCGTGTCACCTGATTGACGAACCTGGAAGGGACAGGCCATGACGATTATTGCTCAGGCGCGTGTCGGGTTGCATGACCCGCATGATTGCACGGATTCTAGTGACGAACTGCCGATCCTGCATGCAGTTTACGATACTTTGGTACGACGCGTCGGTCAGGATTTCGTGCCGCATCTGGCCCAGAGTTGGACAGTGACCAGTGATGCACGGAGTTGGACCTTTCATCTTCACGATGGTGTGCAGTTTCATGACGGCACTCCCTGTGATGCGCAGGCGGTAGCGGATTGCCTTGAAAGGATGGCGCGGCAGGACAGGGGGTATACGCTGGGAGCGCCCGCTGTCTGGCGACAGTTTCTGGGCGGTGCAGATATTCAGGTCGCGGACTCGGTCACGTTGGTTGTCACGCTATCTGAACCCATGGCCGATTTACTAGACGTGCTGGAGCAGGGTTTCATCGTGGCACCCTCGGCCCTTGCCGCGTTTGACGCCAAGAAATACAGCACACAGATTGGGTCAGGGCCTTACCGGATCGAGACCATTGCCGAGGATAGGATCACAGCAACACGAGTCGATAGGCATTTTGCGGGCGTACCGGCGAACCGCACGATCACTTGGCAACGCGTTCCAGACCCGGAAGAGCGGCTGGCGTTATTGAAGAGCAGTGCCGTGCAGATCGCAAATGGGCTGGATTTCGAGGCATCCCATGTACTGGGCGACCAGCGCCACGAATACCTGTCGCCGGTTGCTATTATCTATCTGCTGAATGCGGCCAAGGGCCCGCTTGCCGATGCCCGCGTGCGCCGGGCACTGAGTGTTGCGGTGGACCGCGATGCTATTGTGCGCGACTTGATGGCAGGGGCCGCGCGACCTTTGCGCGGTTTCGTCAGCCCTAACCATTTTGGAGCAGGGCAGGGAGAAGGGGCTCAGATGGACCGCGATCTGGCCGGAGCGCTGTTACAAGAGGCGGGATTTGGTGGAGGTCTTACGCTTGATGTCGACTGTCCGACACGTCTGCCGGATGAAGCCGAGCGGTTGACCGCGGCATTGGCCGCGCAATTGGCCGAAGTCGGCATTGCCCTGAAGGTACACATCCACCCCGAACGCGAAGAATATGCCCATATGATTCGGCGCAAGGAAATCCGCGACCTTTGTGTTTTTGATTCCAGCCCGATGAGTACCTATCGCATTCTGTATGAAAAGATCGATTCCCGTGTCGCTGGGTCGTGGTGGCAAGGCTACTCCAACTCCGAAATTGAATCATTGATCGACAAGGGGCGCGCGACAACAGACAGGCATGCGCGGGCAGAGATCTGGCGCAACACCTATCGTTTGTTGCAAGACGATCCGGCATGGCTCACGCTTTATAACCCGGTGCGCGTTATCGGCTTGCAGGGGGAACATCCGGCGTTCGAGATGCCCGTTGATGGGGTCATTGATGTGGCGCGGTTGCCAGCATTGGAGACCGTGGCATGAAAGCTGATACGCTTCTGACCGGCGCGTGCGTCGTCACCATGGACCCGGACCGTCGGGTAATCGAAAACGGTGCTATCGCCGTTGCCGACGGCAAGATCGTCGCAATAGGCAGTGCGGAGGCGTTGCGCGCAAAAGTTACAGCTGGCACTAAACTGGACTGTGACGGCCACATCATTCTGCCTGGCCTGATCGACGTACACGCCCATGCCGGACATGGGTTGATCAAATCCATGGGTATGCATGGCGGCAATCGTTGGGAGGAAATCTGCGGCGAGGTTTATACGCAGGCGTCACCCCCAGAATTCTGGTATGCCGAGGCGCGATTGGCCGCGTTAGAGCGGTTGCGGTTCGGTGTCACCACAGGCGTTTCCCTGTTGGGGGGGGGCGATACGATCATGCGCACCGACGACCCGTCCTATGCTGCCGCTCATTGTCGTGGGGTGAGCCAGGTTGGTACCCGCAGCATGGTCGCGGTCGGCCCAACTCGCGCTCCGCATCCGCGCACCTATGCGGACTGGCAGGAAGGAGGCAAGCGCCTCTATCCAATTTCGTTCGAGGAGCAATTCGAAACTTGTCAAAGGGTGGTCGATGACTGGCACGACACCCAGAATGGCCGTATCCAGATTGCGATGCTTTACCCGGTCTTGCGTGATGAACACGAGCGCGATATGTCATCGGATGATTATGCTACAGCCTGTGATCAGGTCCGCAGTGTTCGCAAATATGCTCGGGAAAAGGGGCTGGTCTTTACGCAAGATGGTCATTGGCGCGGCTCGATCCGCCGGGCGGAGAAGCTCGGGCTGCTGGGGCCGGATGCACTGTTGTCCCATTGCATTGACCTGCACGACGATGAAATCGCATTGGTTGCCCAAACCAACACCAGGATCGCACACAACCCGTCGGCCAATGCCTCCATCGTCGGCCGTTGCCCGGCGACCGAGATGATGGCGGCGGGGGCCTGTGTGGCACTTGGGTCGGACGCGACGGCACCAGACCGTTCTGCCGACATGTTCCGGCACATGCAGCAGGCGATGCACTATCATCGGACCCACTTCAGGGATGCAGACGTGCTGCCCATCGGCAGGGTGCTTGAGATGTGTACCATCGGTGGGGCGCAGGCTCTTGGCATGGCGGACGTTATCGGGTCCATCGAGGTTGGCAAACAAGCGGACCTAATCACCGTCGATCTGCGTCGTCCGCATCTTTATCCACCCAATATGGCATTGCACCGATTGGTGTGTTTTGCCAACGGCAACGATGTGAGCAACGTGATGGTCGGCGGTGAGGTTGTGCTGCGCGCAAAGGAAGCGACGCGAGTTGACGAGGACGACATCCTGCGGGACGCAGCGGATCAGACGCAAATCATGATCGAGCGCATCGGTGCGTCTGGCGATCTGGAATTACCCGAAAATTTCTGGGGCAAACAAGGACGCCAAAAATGACCATTTATGTGGTTAACCCAAACAGCAGCCAGCATGTGACAGACGGCATCAACCGCGCTGTCGATCCCATGCGTGCCGCCAGCCTGGTGCCAATCGAGGCACGTACATTGGCCGAAGGCCCACCCGGCATCGAAACCCAAGCCAATGTCGATGGTGTCGTGGTCCCCTTGCTCGCCCATTGTGCCGCATTGGAAGAGAGCGCAAGTGCCTTTGTCATCGCGTGCTACTCCGATCCGGGCCTAGCCGCGCTGCGCGAACAATCTACGCGTCCGGTGTTGGGTATCGCCGAGGCGTCAATCCTGACGGCGATGACATTGGGGCAGCGTTTCGGCATCATTTCCATCCTGTCCAAAAGCATCCCGCGTCACATGCGTTATGTCGGCGCGATGGGTGTGTTGGACCGCCTTGCAGCCGATCAGCCATTGGAACTTGGCGTGCTTGAACTGGCCGATGAGGCCCGTACGTTTGATCGGCTCAAGACTGTCGGTACCAACTTGCGCGATGGTGCTATGGCTGACGTCGTTATTTTGGGCTGCGCGGGCATGACGGCGTTTCGAAGCGATCTTGAAAACCACCTTGGCATTCCTGTGGTCGAACCCTGTCAGGCCGCCACGGCGATGGCCATTGGCCGGGTGGCCCTGCAAACGACACGTAAGGACAAAAAATGAACAGACTGACAACAAAAGCCGCCGGCGTATTTGTCATTGCGGTGACGCCGTTTCACCCTGACGGGGGTATCGACTACGAGAGCTGCGACCGGATGGTCGATTTTTATCTTGATGCCGGGGCAACAGGCTTAACGGTGCTTGGGATGATGGGTGAAGCGCCCAAACTGACAGTCGAAGAATCGCGCGATGTCGTTGCACGCATCATGACCCGCGTGGATGGGCGGGTGCCTGTAGTGGTTGGCGTATCCGCACCCGGTTTTGCGCAGATCGGCGGGTTGACGGAAATGGTTATGGATTTGGGGGCAGCGGGCGTGATGATCGCACCGCCGGGTAGCCTGCGCACTGACGAGCAGATCGTGACGTACTATAAACAGGTGGCGGAGCTGATTGGCGATGTGCCGTTTGTGTTGCAGGATTTCCCGTTGGTAACAGGTGTGCAGATGGCCCCGGGCGTTATTGCGCGTATCGTCAACGACCTGCCGACCTGTGTCTGTCTCAAACACGAAGATTGGCCGGGGTTGGAAAAAATAACTACGCTGCGCCGCGACGGTGTTCTGAACCGTCCACTTTCGATCCTATGCGGTAATGGCGGGCTGTTCCTGCCCGAAGAAATGGCCCGCGGCGCGGATGGGGCGATGACCGGTTTTGCTTATCCTGAAATGATGGTGGTCGTGGTGGAACATTACGCCAACGGTGAAATGGACCGGGCACGGGAACTCTTCGATGCCTATCTGCCGCTGGCACGCTTTGAACAGCAGCCGGGCATGGGGCTGGCGATCCGAAAATACACATTGGCCAAACGCGGAGTGATCGCGCATGAAGCGCTGCGCAGCCCCGGGGCGGCCCTCTCTGACAAAAGCCGCGCCGAGGTCGATCTATTGATCGCGCGACAGGAAAAACGATTACAGGAGTTGAACTGATGGATCTTGAAATCACCGGAAAACGCGCGCTTGTGCTAGGCGCCAGTCGTGGCCTTGGCATGGCCATCGCCAAGTCACTGGCGGCCGAAGGAGTAACCGTCTTCGCCGCCGCGCGCAGCCGCGACAAGATTGCCGACTGGTCGAAGGGCATCGAGAATGTTCATCCCGTCGAACTGGATCTGGGCGACATTGTTTCCGTCGATGGAACTGTCGACATGTTGCTGAAAGACGGCGGCGTCGATATTGTCGTCAACAACGGGGGCGGCCCGCCTCCCGGCACTGCAGAGGCAGCGCAGCGCAGCGCATGGATCACACATTTTGAATCCATGGCCGCAAACTTGTTTCACCTCAACACACGCCTGTTGCCGATGATGAAAAAGTGCGGCTGGGGGCGGATCATTTCGATTACGTCTTCGGGGGTCGAACAGCCCATTCCGAACCTCGCGATGTCCAACGGTATCCGCGCGGCGGTGGTCGGGTGGTCAAAGTCACTGGCCAACGAAGTTGCGAGTGATGGCATTACCGTGAACGTCGTAATGCCAGGCCGTATTCATACAACCCGCGTGGACGAACTGGATGCGGCAGCAGCCAAACGCACGCAAACGGATGTCAAAGACGTTGCGGCTAAATCCCTTGCGGCGATCCCTGTTGGACGCTATGGCAAACCCGAAGAATTCGCTGACGTAGTCACTTTTCTTGCATCAGAGCGGGCGGCTTATGTCACCGGATCACGTATCCGAATTGACGGTGGCTCGATTAAATCCATTTGAGTGCCCGATCCATGTCAAAACCGCGCCAATTTATCCAATGTGATGTTTTCACTTCGCAACCGACCAAAGGCAACGCGCTTGCGGTTGTTTTGGACGGTGAGGGCCTGACCGAGGATCAGATGCAGGCGTTCGCCGCCTGGACAAATCTGGCTGAAACCACGTTCCTGTTTCCGCCAACCATGTCGGACGCAGATTATAAGGTTCGAATATTCACCCCGTCGCAGGAAATGCCTTTTGCCGGGCATCCCACGTTGGGCAGTTGCATGTCATGGTTGCGATCGGGTGGCGTGCCCAAATCAGCAGGCATCGTTCGGCAGGAATGTGCAGTTGGGATCATTGAAATCGACGTAATCACTGACGTTCCAGCTTTTGTCGCGCCTCCGACGAAGATCCTGCAGATGGCAGATGATGAACGCAGCCGCATCACCAATCAGCTACAAATTCCCGAAGAGCTTATCTGTGCCGCGGTGCAACTCGACAACGGGCCCGTGTGGCAGGTTCTTGAACTTAGTAGCGCTCAGGACGTACTGAACGTGGATTCTGCTAAGGTAAGGTGGCCCGAATTTCAGGCCATCGGCTTGATTGGCAGGCAGCCTGATGGCGCAGAGACGGATTTTGAAGTTCGGATGCTGGCACCATCAAGTGGGATGAGTGAAGACCCCATAACAGGGTCGCTGAATGCGGCTCTTGCGTGTTGGTTGCAAACGGAAGGGCGTTTGCAACCCAAAACCGTCATTTCACAGGGGACCAATGTTAATCGTTCAGGGCGCGTCTTTGTGAGGTCAGACGACACCGGGAAAATACTGATCGGCGGAGAAGTGCAGTTCCTGATTGAAGGCACAGTCGAACTTTAGGTCGCGTACTCAATCGTCAGAATAGAACATGCCGCCCCGCGCGATATTGTGGCGGCATGTCACTCATGCTGTAGACCCAGAATGTCTACGCGCCTTTTGCCAGTCTGCAACGGGGGGGTTCGTACTTTTCACACAATCCTACGGCACTTTTGAGCATTGCCGCGTTGGGCTAGGCAAGCGTATAGCGATCAAGGCGCACGTTGTCTTCGGGTCCTGTGCTCGTATGTCCGCCCTTTGCCATCGTCCATTCACTGACAACGCAACGGTTGCACCAACCAAGATCAAAAAGCGCCCGAAAGACGAAGTGCGCGCCGATGCGGAGCGCCTTTTGGCAATGGTTGGGCTTGCCGACAAATTCTATTCGTTTCCAAATGCAACCCGGTGAAGCACACATTTTAACATAAGATTGATTATGGGCGCTATGGCCATCAGAAGGGTGTATTCACAAACGAAGTACAAATTCTGTGTTAAGACAGAACCTTGCATGGAGGATGTTGAATGGGAAGCCACTACTCTCACCTGAGGCTGGAAGAACGCCGCAAGCTGGTCAACTGGCTTGAGGCCAAAATGCCAATTGCTGAGATTGCAGATCGCCTCAAGGCTGGATGGTCTCTCGAACAGATTGCAGGCCGCATGCGGTTAGAGCGCCATCCGATCATTATGAGCCACGAGACGATCTATCGTATTGCCTATTCCAAAGATGGCCGCGCCGAACAGTTCTATCGCCACCTTCCCGAACATCGCAAACGCCGTGGGCCACGTGGATACCGAAGTCGTCAGAGTGGTCACATCTTTGATACACAAAGCCTATCATACAAGCCTGACCGCATCACAGAGCGAACCGAGTTTGGTCATTGGGAGTGCGATCTGATGATGGTCCGCAAGCGCCCTACCAGAAGGGCACCGTAAAGAATACGAACAACAGGCTGCGGAAATACCTGCCTCGTTCAACGGAACCGACTGCGCTGACAAATCGATATTTGAGGTCGATTTGCCACCGCCTCAATGCAACGCCGCGCAAATGCCTGAGCTACCGGACATCGGCTGAGATATTCCAAAGCGAACTGATGGAGTTGCGGAAGCGATTGGAATAAAACGACATGTCAGGAACTGAACTTCAGCGCGAGTTCACGGACGAACCGGCCGGTTTATTGTAACTGCCTGAGCACCGGATAACTGGCGTGAAACCGTTGGTACGCCGCCTCATATTGCGCCGATACATCCTGCCGCGGCTGGATTGTTTTTTGAACCAGTGGCGGCGTCATGATCTTTTTCGGATCGGCCCCTGTGACCCCACAGATCGCCAACCTTGCAGCCCCTAATGCGGCACCGAATTCGCCCTGTGCCGGCAGATCAACAGGCAGATCCAGAATCGTCGCCAGCAACTCGACCCAATAGGCCGACCGCGCACCACCGCCGATGGCCAGCACGCGGTCCAGCCTGGCACCCGTCGATTTCAACGCCTCCAGGCTGTCGCGCAAGGCAAAGCTGACCCCTTCCATCACACTGCGCACAAGCGCTGCACGGTCCGTGCCAATGTCGAGGCCCAGAAACGCGCCACGAATGGAGCTGTCGTTATGCGGGGTCCGTTCGCCGGACAAATAGGGCAGAAACCGCACCTGCTGTGGTTCGCCAATGTGATCATCCAGCGTACCTGCCAGATCCCCTGCCGGTGTTTCCAGAATGCCCGACAACCAGTTCAGGCTGTCCGTGGCCGCCAGGATGACCCCCATCTGATACCAGGTACCGGGAATAGCATGGCAAAACGTATGGACAGCAGAGGCGGGCATCGGCGAAAAACTTTCGCGGGCGGCCAACAGCACACCCGAGGTCCCGAGCGAGACGAACCCCTGCCCTTCGTGCAGCGCGCCGACACCACAGGCCGCCGCCGCGTTGTCGCCCCCACCGCCGACAACCAGCACGCCTTTCGGCAACCCCAGCTGAGCGGCGCGGCTGTCATCAACCGTACCTGCGACCTGACTGCCCTCGACCAAGTCTGGCATCTGGTCGCGGCGCATGCCGGATGCGGTCAACAACACGTCGGACCAGGCACGTGCGCCCACATCCAGCCATGAGGTGCCAGCAGCATCGGACATTTCTGAGACCGCCCGCCCGGTTAACCAGAACGACAGGTAATCCTTGGGCAACAGTACCTTTGCGATCGAAGCGAACACCTGTGGTTCATGTGTCGCCACCCACATGCATTTGGGGGCCGTAAAGCCGGGAAATACAATATTGCCAGACAATGCGCGCACCTGCGGGGTGGCATCAAGATGCGCGGCTTCTGCATGACTGCGGGTGTCATTCCACAAGATACACGGTCGCAGCACCGCGCCTTTTTCATCAATCAGCGTCGCACCGTGCATATGCCCTGAAATGCCGATGCCCCGCAGCTTCGACACTGCACCTGCATGATCTGCGCGCAACGCGGCAAGGGTTGCGGCAAGCGCATCCAACCAGTGTTGCGGATCCTGTTCGCTCCATCCCGGATGCGGGTGGCTCACGCTATAATGTGCCTCTGCCGCGCCGATGGTGGTGCCGGTTTCGTCGACCAGCAGCGCCCGCAGGCCAGATGTACCAAGGTCCAATCCTAGAAACACATGCGTCCCCTCTTTCAAATTACGGTTGATGTTAGCGCTAATATCAGGTGCCGCCAAACCGATAAAAACGATGCGCGTTGCGGTACATCACTTTTTCCAGAACACTCGGATCATCATCCACCTGCCCGATTACAAAATCGAGCAGATCAGGATAGGTCAGATGCAGGCTGTCGACTGGAAAGTTGCTGCCAAACATCACCCGATCCGGGCCAAACATCCTCAGTGTGTCTTGGGTCAACCGCACCGCTCTTCCTGCCAGTTCGCTGCGAAAATACATCGCATAGCCGGACAGTTTCACACAGACATGGGGCAAGTGCGCCAGCGCGCGCATCCCGCTCGACCATCTGGTCAGCCCCGCATCGCTCAGGTCATGGGGCGACCCTATATGGTCGATTACAACGGGAACATCAGGATGCTGGGCCAGAAAATCTGCGGCCTCAGGCATCTGTTCTGGATAGAGCTGCAGATCAAAGCTGAGCCCGTGATCAGCCAGCAGTGCATATTGCCCCCGCCAGGTCAGATCCGCCAGCAGGTTGGTCGCTGCAAAGCTGATGTCAGGCCTGTCCAGCAGGTGGGCAATAATCTGGCGAATGCCACGCAGATTGGCATGGGCCAGATGCCCGGAAAGCTGACCAGCAAAATCTCCCGAGGCCAAATCTGCAAAACCGACGATCATGATGGGATGCCCAGACGCGTCGCTGATGCCTTGGATAAACGCGGTCTCTTTAACCGGGTTGGGCAGTTTCGGATCGCATTGCACATGCACCGACCCGGCGAGGGTGCGTGGGTCCGGCTCCGCCAGAAATTCATTGATCAGGTAATCACGCTGAATCGGTGTCGGGTCACCAAATGGCTTCGGCGCGCCAAGATCACGCAACCAGACATAGCCAACTTGCCCCGGATCGCTTTGCGGTGCCCAAAGATGGTGATGGGCGTCTATGATCGGAAAAGCATCCGCTGCGGTGTTCATGATTGCCCCCAGTCCGCCAACGCCTGCGACACCCTGTCCAACCCTTTGGCAAGGTTCACTGATGCGCCTCCACCCACGCCCAGGCGAATGTGCCCCGGCTGATCATAGGCACTGCCGGGCAGCAAGAACGTGCGGTAGGGGTCGGCCAGCAGAACCCTTGCAAAATCATCACTGTCAATGCCATCTGGCAACCGCGCCAACCCGATTAGCCCGGCACGCGGACTGACCCAACTCAACCGCTCTTGGTCCGCAACCCACCTGTCCATCTGAACCAAGTTCGCCGCCCCCTCGCGCCGCGCCTGTTCCATCGCGGGGCCATATCGTTCGGGCCGCAAGGCAACCTCGGCGATCACCTCGCCCAAGATGTTCATGATCTCTGAGGCGTTTTCGCGCAGAACCACTGCATCCATCACCATCTGCGCATCAGGACAGATCAACCAACCGGTGCGCAGTCCTTGCAGGCCGAGGGCCTTGCTGACTGACCCGGTCGTGATGCCGCGCGCGTACATGCCCGCCACCGAGGCGCTGCGCGGCCCGTCCCATTCAAGGCCCGCATAGACCTCATCTATTAAAAGCCACGCACCGACACTGTCGGCAATCCGCACCAGTTCGGCAATGTCATCAGCACTTAACAAATCACCGGTTGGATTGTTGGGGTTTGAGATAAAGATCATTCTGGTCTGCGCCGATACGCTGGCCACCACCCGGTCCAGCGGCAAACGCCATGCGTCCGCTTCCTGCCGCTCAACCTTGACCACATGCGCGCCGATGGCCTTGGCCAAGACCTCGGCTTGCGGCCAGCCGGGCGTTTCGATCACAATCTCATCGCCGGGCTGCACCAATTGCATGATTGCCAGATAATTCGCCTCTGCCGCACCCGCAGTGATCAAGACATCAGCAGGGGTACACATGCCGGTTAAACCGGCCTGTACCAACACATGATCGCGCAGTTCCGGCAGCCCGCGAAAATCCCGGTTGTTCCAGTCAAGCGACAGATTGGGGTCCAGATCATTCAGGTAATCGCCCAACACAGGCGAGCCAGAGAGCGAAAAACCGACAATGGCCTCGGGTGCGGCATTGATGGTTTCAAGCAGATACTCAAACAGCCTGTGTATCTTGACTTTCATCGCGGTCCCCCGGCTAACTTCCCCTGAAAGGGGCTGCGCCCATGAGAAACCAAGTGACGCTAAAGGGCAAACCGAAACGCCTTGCCGTGCTGGATTACGGGCTTTTTGAGGTCCACGCGGGGCCGCGCACGATTGGCATTTGCGGAACGTTGATCGAAACGGGCGCAGGCGAAGTTGTGCTGATCGACACCGGGTTTCCGCAAAAATATGCATTGGATGCCGATGCCGCGACACGCGAGGACGAGCTGGGCAGTTTTGGGCGCGTCCTGTCTGTTACGCCCGACAACATGCCGGGGCCGCAGCTGGCCAAGCTTGGGCTGCGCAAGTCTGATGTGACGTTGATGATCCAAAGCCATACGCACATCGACCACGTCGGGGATATGGCAGGCTACCCCCAAGCACCAATTTTGATGTCAGCCCATGAACGCGCCCTGCCCCGCCCGCTTTACTGGTCGGGCAAGCAGGCACTGGAATGGCCCGACCGCGACTATCATCTGATCGACAAAGACACCCCGCTTGGCCCTGATTTCGAGGTCCTGCATTGCCCCGGTCATGCGCCGGGCCAATTGGCGTTTATGGTGCGTCTGCCACATACCGGTTGGGTTCTGCTGACCTCAGACGCGATCAGCCGTGCATCCGAAATCGACGAGAAATTTGCCGGCTCTTGGGATGTGGATCAGGCAATCTATCACGCAGATCGGTTGATGGCATTGGCCAGAGAACGGGATGCTCTGGTGATCTATGGGCACAGCCCCGAACAATGGCCCGACCTGAAAAAGGCACCTGACTGGTTTACGTGAACGGGCCTAATACCCCTGAAACAGGAAATCCAGAGCGCGGGTGATCTGATCGCCGTGCTCTGCGAAATTTCTGATCGGCGGGCGCAACGCGGCCCTAGGCACCGCACCCATGAGATGCGTTGCCATCACGAACATTTTGCCATCCATATCGAACGCGGGATGAAGTGACCGTACCGCGTTTGGCACAGCGGTTTCCGGCAGCACGGGCACCATCATTCGGGTGGATTGCACATCCAGCAGATCGGTTTGCACGTCCAGCAGATATTCGCCTTCGACCTGCGTCGGATGCAGATCGTATTTAGACATTGAACATGCGGTATTTTTCCAACGGCAGACCGTTCACCTCGGCCCATTCATTCCAGGCCTCCAGCGACGCCGCATTTTCACGCTTCCACGCTTCGCCCTTGGCCTTGCGCACCGCGTCATTCACACCTTCTTCGGCGGCACGGCTGATGTTCACGCCAAGTGCCTTGGCATCTTTCAACAGCTCGGAATCGAGCGATACATTTGTTGCCTTACGCAATGACGTCTGCTTATTCATGTCATCCTCAATCCATGCGCATTCAGTATGCGCATTAAATACAACATCGTCAACGCACATCGCGCCCTTGGTTCAGGATGATCACATTCCCGCTGGATATATCACCGGCAGGGGATACCAGAAACCCAACCCAATCGGCAATTTCGCTGGGTTGCATCGCCCGACCATGCGGCATCTGCGCCACCGCTTTGGCAAGGGTTTCTGCGCTCAGCACATCAAACAAAGGTGTTTCGGTCATGGCCGGCGCAATGGAATTCACCGCAATCTTGTCTTTGGCATAGCGCCGCGCGAGGTCTTTTGTGAGCGTGTCCAGCGCCGCCTTGGATGCCCGGTAATGCGGCGGGTCAAAGACATCAAAATTATAGGCCCCATTGGACGAAATGTTGACGATCTTGCGCACGCCTTCACGCCCCATCATCAACTTGACCCCCGCCTGACAACAATGAAACGCCCCTGAAAAATTCAGCTGCATTTGTTGTTCAAACTCTTCGGCGGGGATGTTGGGAAATTCAGACATGAAACAGATGCCGGCATTGTTCACCAAGACATCAACGCCACCATGCGCCGCGCCAATGTCTTCAAATGCCCTGGTGATGGCGGCGACATCCATCAGGTCTGTCACGATCCCTTCGAACCCATCTGCTGCCATGTCGGACAATCCGGCAGCATCGACATCCAGCCCAACAACATGCAGACCATCGGCCATCAACCGCGCCACAATCGCGCGTCCCATGCCCCCGGCGGCCCCTGTCACCACTGCAACCTTATCCATATTATCCCCCGATGCCTGTGGCCATTTGTCTGCGCCCGCGCTATTTCGATTTATATGTAAACGCACATATCTCGCCAAGCAAGGAGTGCTTCATGCCGATCCGCCCTGCCCGCCGCATCACTGAAACATCACCGAAAGATTTTGGGATGTTTGCCAAAGCGTCCCGGATGCCAGGCGATCTCATTCACCTCGAACTTGGTATGCCCGCCGAAGATACGCCGCAACACATCAAAGATGCGACCATCGCGGCCCTTCAGGACGGGGCGGTGCATTACTCTGATCTGCAGGGCCTGCCCGATTTGCGACGCGCCATTGCCGACAAATTGCGCCGCAAGAATAACATCGACATCACGCCAGACGAAATCATCGTGACCAACGGGCTGACCCAGGCGTCGTTTGCCGCTTTCATGGCCTTTCTTGATGAGGGCGACGAATGTCTGCTCTTGGCACCCTATTACCCCCAGCACGTTGGCAAGGCCGAGCTTGCCGGTGCCCGCGTCACCATCGCGCCATTGGATGCGGCCAACGGGTTTTCGATCAACTCCGCCTTGATAGAGCCACATATCACCCCCGCGACCCGTGCCATTGCCCTGATCAACCCGTGCAACCCCACCGGCCGCGTCTATTCCCGCGACGAACTGCAACAGCTTGCCGATCTTGCGCAAAAACACGACCTGCTGGTGTTGGCCGACGAGGTTTACGAAGAGATCACCTATGACGGGGCCCAACACATCTCAATCGCTTCACTGCCGGGCATGAAAGAACGCACCATCACGATGTGCGCCTTTACCAAATCCCACGCGATGGACGGCTGGCGGCTGGGCTATATCGCCGCTGACGCCGCCCTGATTGGCCCTTGCATGAAGATCACCACAAACGAAGTCACCCATGTGAACACCTTTATCCAACACGGGGCGCTTGCGGCATTGACCGGTGATCCGGCCGTCCTGAGCGGCATGGTTGCTCGGGATCAAACGCGGCGTGATATGGTGGTGACGCGTCTGAACCAGATGCCCGGCGTAAGCTGCGCCCCGGTTGAGGGGACAATCTATGCCTTTCCCAACATTACCGCCACCGGGCTCAGCGCGCAGGACTGTGCAGATCAACTGCTTGCCGAAACCGGCGTGGTGGTCGAGGCCGGCAGTTTCTATGGCCCAGCCGGAGAAGGCCATCTGCGGGTGTGTTTCGGCTGTGCCGAGCTTGACGTATTGACCGAGGCGATGGACCGCATGCAGCGGTTTTTCAACGCCCGCTAAGTCACTGCATGCAGCGCCGCACACAAATGTTCCACATGGCGCATTTCGGTCTCGGCACCGGGCGACAGACGCAGGATCTGACCCCGGCAATCTGCCAGCACGCCGTGTTTTGCCAGCTGGGCAATGACCGCACTTGTGTCTGTGGCGTCCGGCATTTTCAACATCACGGACCCGCCCC
The DNA here is from genome assembly GCF_042611115.2 of Sulfitobacter sediminivivens. Lineage (NCBI taxonomy): Bacteria > Pseudomonadati > Pseudomonadota > Alphaproteobacteria > Rhodobacterales > Roseobacteraceae > Sulfitobacter > Sulfitobacter sediminivivens. Next base: position 34,490 of record NZ_JBHGAR020000020.1, on the reverse strand, counting down.
GCTCTGCTTCGGCGCGTGGGGTGGCAAGGGTTAGGCCCGCCCTGCCCGCCTCTTCGATGATCATCGCCGTCATTTCGCGATTGCGGGCCAGCAAATCGGTTTGTGCCGCATGCCACCGCAACGCCGGAACAGACCCCAGACAGGCCAGCACGGACGGGGTGCCGTGTTCAAGTCGACGGGCATCGGGCGCATAGTCAAATGCATCCAAATCCCACGAAAACGGATTGTCCTGACTGAACCATCCCCTCAATTCCGGCTTTACCTCTTTGAGCAAATCGGCACGCATCTGAATGATGCCTGCCCCGGGTGTCCCGCAAAGCCATTTGAGCGAGGATGCCACCACGAAATCAACCGGATATTGCGCCAGTGAAAAAGGAATGATGCCAATTCCCTGGGTCAGGTCCACACCGACCAGTGACCCCATTTTCGTCCCATGGGCCGTTAGTGCCGCCAGATCGCAGCGGTGCGATGATGTGGACGTCACCCACGTCAGCAATGCCAGCCCAACATCCGGACCCCATGCCGCGATCATGTCTTCATCCCGCACCCAAAATTCGCCTTCGCGGATTGGGACGGTGTGCAGCGTGAACCCCATCCGCGCCGCCAACCCATTCAGCAAGAAATGCAGCGACGGAAAACAATCCGCCGCGATCAGGACCCGACGGTCCCGCAACCGATTTTCTGGCAGGCCGCCGAGGATCGAAAACAATCCGGTTGTCACGTTTTCGGCGCTGGTGACCGTGCCGCCCGGCGCGTCCAGCAAGGCGCGCCACAGGTCGATAAAATCCATACGTTTGGCCAGAACTTTTGGCCATTGGACGTCATCCATCGCCCCCCAAATTTGAGAAAATTCGCCCAGAGCGGCAGACATATCTTCCGCCTTTCCGGGATACTGGCCAATCGAATGATACAGAAAATAGCCGGGGTCAGCCTGGGTCATATTAAGTCTCTAAATTGGGTTATTCTGCACATAGGTCTTAAAGAACGCGAGGTAGGCCTTGTCCGGGTCACGGGCGGGCGGCTTGCCACCGGCCCAGGCTCGCCATTCGCCTTCAACAAAATAAATGTCATAGCCCGGAAACCGAAGCTTCGCCGTCTCATAAGTTTCTGACCGCAACGCGGCACCCTTGGCATCCAACCAACCGGGGCGTGGCCGTATCGCATCCGCTTTGGCTGTCACCCGCTCCTTGCGTCCGACTCTTGAGAATTGCAATTCCCGCTCCACCTCAGCCTCGCCGCCCGCATCCTTTCGCCACCAGCGCAGCTCAACATGGGTAACGCGGCGCCCGGTCTTGATCGGCTCGACCTCGACAATGTAATCGCTCAGCGCGCTGACTTCTTCAACAGCGGGATCAATCGCGCGCAATTTCAGGTTAGACCACGAGGTCAGCTTGCCCTTTGGCACACCCAACACCCCGCGCATGTCATCAAGCGAGAATTTCTCGGCAGATCGCCAGCGCAGATTGCCGCGTTTCTGCACCATCTCATAAAGCGTCAGCGCATATTTGGACGACAGCGCGAACATCACCTCACGTTGCAGCCGTGCAAAAACAGTGCTGTCTTTGATGATCCGCCGCAACCGTTGGGGAATTTCATATTCAAGCAAACCATCCCGGCGCGTCGTCTCAACGTTGCCACCCAGAAGCTGAACCCGTTCAATGGCCGGTTCCCCGTCCCGCATCACCTGTACTTTGACAATCGACGCCATCAGCCGTTCAATCGACGACCCGACCCGGTCATTTGAATTATGTGACCCGCGCAGATCGGATTTTGAGATGACATGTGTCACGGGTTTTTCGATGGCATCCCATGCGTTTTCCAAAAGCTGATTGTAAATCCGCCGATCCGCAAGCGTCAGTGGCGTGACCTCAACCAAATCCACCAACTCCCCCGGCTTGACCAACGTCTGTGCGTTTGGCTTCGCGTCCACTGTCCTGTAGGCTTTGCCCATCTTGCCCCTGCCTTACGCCCACAACTTACTTTTGTTTTTTTTGAATGTAAGTTATCTAATTGAAGCTGCCCCGTCTACCACCCAATTTGTAAGGGTAAAACTCCCTGCCCTCGCCCGCGTGATTCGCAACCTGCTGGTAAACACCACTTATTTAGCACACAATCCGGTCTTTGGTGCAGCCACCCCAAAAGTAAGGATATGGCCCTCGCCCCATCTGTAAGGATCAGCGCCCCAAAAGGTAAGGCCTACCGCCCCCGGAAGTAAGTCAAACAACCCCATTACGTAAGCGTTAGGGTCATATACGGTATAAAAATAGGGGGCTTGTGAGCTACGAACATTGAACAATAAGAATCAAGAACCAAACAGAGGTGTTTTTTGGATTGGATTTGGATTTAGATACCCTCAGGTCCGGCGTAGATCCGCCTATCCCGCCTATCGCTTACATTTGGGGTGTTATTGGCGTTTCGACACCAATTAGATAATTGGATTCCCGCAATTCTGGCTAATCAACAACTAACATCCAATTTCCGACTTTTTTGGCTATTCTTTGGAAACTTCATACTTGAGCGTCATCGCGCATTCCTGCATGATTCGCGAAACATATAAAAAGAGGCACCCGATGCAGCAGCCTGTCTTACCCCCCGTAACCCTGACCGAACTGGGCAATCTCAGTGACCGTGCTGCCACGGTGATCGAACGGTTGCGCGAACGCATCTATGCGCCCGGCGTGTCGAAAACCCTCGATCTGCGCTTCAACGTGCGCCGTGCGGCTGAAATGGTTGGGCGCAGCGATAAATTGATCCGTGATGCCGAAGCGGATGGCCGCCTGCCTCAACCCGAAAAGGACGCCAGCACCGGTCGGCGCACAGGCTATTCGCTGGCCCAGGTCAATACGATGCGGGGCGTGTTTGGCACCCTGCCCCACCGTACGGCTGACGACCCGGCAATGGTTCTCGCCATTCAGAACTTCAAAGGCGGTGTTGGTAAGTCGACCATGGTCTGCCACCTTGCCCAGTATCTGGCGCTTAAAGGCTACAGGGTATGCGTGATCGACTGCGACAGTCAGGCCAGCACAACCTCAATGTTTGGGCTGAACCCGGATGTGGACGTGGATGAAGACGACGATACGCTCTACCCATTCTTTCGTCACGGTGGACCCGCCAGCCTGCATTATGCGCTACGCGCGACCTATTGGCCCGGCATTGCCCTCATACCCGCCAACCTTGGCCTTTATGACGCCGAATACGAATTTGCGGCGCGCATGGCCCGTGACAGCAGCTTTGTTTTGGACAAGCTGCGCAGTGGCATAGAGTCTATCAAGGACAATTTCGACGTTATTCTGCTTGATCCCCCCCCTGCCCTTGGCATGTTGTCGCTGTCGGTTTTGCGCGCGGCAAATGCGCTGGTGATCCCCGCCCCGCCCAATAACATCGACTTTGGCTCCACCGCGCATTTCCTCAAGATGATGGGTGCAACACTTGAGGAGCTGGCGCGTGCCGGGGGTGCGCGGGATTATTCATTTGTTAAAATCTTGGCCACCAAGATGAACGACGCCAAATCGGCGCACCAGGCGATCAAACGGATGATGGATGCGGTTTTCCCAATGGATATGATGCGGGCCGTATTGAAAGATTCTGCTGAAATCGACAATGCAGCGGCCAATCTCTCAACCGTTTATGAAATCACCGGGCCGGGCACCCGCACTGAAACCCACAAACGCTGTCGGGCCTATCTTGATGCCGTCAACAACGAGATCGAGGTTTTGATCCGCAAGACCTGGCCCAGCCAACACAGCGCATTGCGCAAGGAAGGTTTGTTATGACCACGAAACATGATGCAATTTTTGACGATGTGCTAAGCGGGCTTGATGCCCCTGCCAAACCCCATGATCGGGGCAGTGCACGGTTCCTCAAACGTTCAACGACCATCGGCGAACGGATGTCTGGTGAAGTGCAGGAAAAGACCTTGCATCTGGTGGACCCGGCCCGGTGCCGGATGTGGGAACGCCACAACCGGGACTACGCGCTGCTGACCGAGGAAAACTGTCGCGATCTGATTGACGGCATCAAGGCGCAGGGCCAACAGGAATTTCCAGCGATTGTGCGCCGGCTGGCAGGCGAAGACCATGAATTCGAGGTGATCTGCGGGGCGCGGCGGCATTTTGCGGTGTCATGGTTGCGGGCCAACAATTACCCGCAATTTCGATATCTGGTTGAGGTGCGTGACCTGACGGATGAGGAAGCTTTTCGTCTGGCCGACATCGAAAACCGCGACCGCGAAGACATCTCGGATTATGAACGCGCGGTCGATTACGCTGAGGCGATCCGCCTTTATTATGGGGGCGCGCAAAAGGCGATGGCCGAACGGTTGGAGGTCAGCCCGCCGTGGTTGTCGCGGTATCTGGTTCTGGCCAAAATGCCAGAGGCCGTGCTCAACGCTTTTGCCAGCAAGCGCGACATACGCGAACGCCATGCGCGGGATCTAAAACCCTTGCTGAGCAATCCAAAACAAGCCGAAGCTTTGCTGGCAGAGGCCGCATATCTGGCCAAAACCCAGGCCCGCGCGGCACAGGGGCAGGGCGGTTATGTGGATGCGACCGAGGTGTTCAAACGGCTCAAGGCGGCGGCGAACCCCAAGGTGGCCAAACCAAAGGTCAGCGGTGCGCAGCTTTTTGCCCGCTCAACAGGTGAGCGCGGGATATCGATCCGCAAGCGGGGCAAAACCTATCTGGCCGAGTTTGATGCGGACTTGAGCGAAGCATCCCTGCGCGCCGCCTTCGAGCGCTTTCTGAAACAGCGCAAGGCCTGAATTGCCCGTGGGCAATTCTTTAATTTAACTATGTATATCAATGGCTAAGCTGGTTTCCGTATTGGCGTATTGGCGGTGGGGCTGATTGATTGGGTAAAGCGCTGGCTATGCCCTTTGGGCCCAGCTTGAAAGCATTTAACCCACTGAAAAAATGGATATTTCCGATGAATTGCCCATGGGCAATCAATCCCACGGCTGATGGGGGTCGGGCAGGGGGATCGCTGCCAACAGTTCTTTGGTATACTCCGCCTGAGGCGCATCGAACAACGCAGCGGTTTGCGCCTGTTCCACGATGGTCCCATTTTGCAGAACGATGACCCGGTCACAAAGGCGCCGGATCACCGACAGGTCGTGGCTGATGAAGGCAAGCGTCAGGCCAAGCTCTTGGACCAGATCTTCGAGGACTTTGAGCACCTGCGCCTGCGACGAGACATCCAGCCCCGAGACGATTTCATCCGCGAGGATAAAATCAGGGCGCAATGCAATGGCACGGGCGATGCCCACCCGCTGCCGCTGTCCCCCCGACAATTCATGCGGATACCGCTGCGCAAAACTGCGGGGCAGTCCGACCAGATCAAGGGCGTCGTCCACCCGCCCGCGCGGTCCCTCAAAACCATGCAGCCGCAAAGGTCCGGCAATGATACCCCCGACACGACGACGCGGATTGAGCGAGGACATCGGGTCTTGAAACACCATCTGAAACCGTTTCCGCAGGTGCCGCAGGTCGTCTTCGGGCGCATGTGTAATATCGGTGCCGTCAAAGAGGATCTGGCCGGTGGTGGGTTCCAGCAGCCGCAGCATCGCCCGTCCAAGTGTCGATTTGCCGGACCCGGACCCGCCGACAATTCCCAGAACCGCGCCTTTCGGCACCTCAAAGGACAGCCCCTTGAGGATATTGATACGCGGGGCGGCCCCAATAAGGGGTTTGCGCGTCATGTCAGGCAACGACAGGTGCAGGTTGTTGATTTGATACATCATGTGCGGTGCCTGATGTCGTGCTCAGCAACGTCTTGTTCCACCCGGTCGATGACGTCCTGTGGGACGGGTGTCAGGCTGCGGGTGGGGTCGGTATAGGTGGGCGTCGCCGCCAGCAAAGCCGCTGAATAAGGGTGGATAGGTGACATGAAAAACCGATGCATGTGCGCGTCTTCGACAACCTTGCCTGCATAGAGGACCGAAAGCGTGTTACAGACTTTGGACACCACGCCAAGGTCATGGGTCACGAACAGAAGGGCGGTTCCATGGCGGCGCTGCATCTCCGCAATCAGGCGCAGGATCTGTTTTTGCACGGTCACATCAAGTGCGGTTGTGGGTTCGTCAGCGATGATCAGTTTCGGTTCTGCTGCAAAGGCAGAGGCGATGAGGATGCGCTGCCGCATCCCGCCGGACAACTCATGCGGATAATTGCGCATCACACGGTCCGGGTCGGGGATATGCACCTCGTCCAGAAGTTCCAGCGCACGGACCTGCGCGTCTGTTTTTGACCATCCCAAAATATCCACCAACCGGCGGGTGATTTGCGGGCCAATGCGGCGCGACGGGTTCAGCGCGGTCAGTGGGTCCTGCGGGATCAAGGCCGCCGTGGCACCGATGCGCTTGCGCCGCACCGTTGGCGGCAAGGTCAGCAGATCCACACCGTCGAGCCATATCTGCCCATTTGTAATTTCCAATGCGCGCGGCAGGGTGCCCAGTATGGTCTTGCCGATCATCGACTTGCCAGCACCGGATTCACCCACCAACCCATGCACCTGACCTGCAGCCACATTCAGCGACACATCCCGCAAAATCGGCCCGCCGCCGCGCAGGGCGACGCTTAAATTTCGGATGGACAGATAGGCATTCATCGCAGCACCGGATCAAAGCGGTCTTTCAACCCTTCTCCCAATTGCGAAAAGCTGAGCACTGTCAGGAACAGCGTGATCAGCGGAAACACCAGAACCCACCACGCCTGATGCACCGATGTGCGCCCTTCAGATATCATGCCGCCCCATGTCGGGCTGTCGGTTGAGATCGACAGGTTTACGAATGACAGGATTGCTTCGACAATGACCGCGATGCCCATTTCAAGGGTCAGCAAGGCGATGATGGTGGGCAGGACGTTGGGCAGAATCTCGGTGATCATTGTGCCGAACCGGGTGCGCCCGGCGACCCGCGCGGACTCCACATAATCCATCGCGGATTGCGACAGGGCCTCGGCGCGGATGACGCGGGCAAAACGCGTCCAGTCAATAATGACAATGGCGATGATGATTGAGGTCAGGCCGGTTCCCAGAACAGCGATCAACAGGATCGCAAAGAGCACGGGGGGAAAGGCCATCCAGATATCGACGAACCGGCTGATGATCCGATCCGGCCAGCCGCGATAAAAGCCCGCGATCAAGCCCAGTGTCGCCCCGATGATGCAGGTGAGTGTCCCCGCGACCACCGCCACGATCAGGGCCAAGCGCGCCCCATAGAGTATGCGGGACAGCACGTCGCGCCCCAACGAATCGGTGCCGAGCCAAAAACCCGGCTCTGTGCCGCGTTCCCAGAACGGGGGCAGGCGGCCCATGAACAAATCCTGGGCAAGGGGGTCTTGGGGTGCGATCAGCGGCGCGCAGAGTGCTGCCAGAACCAACAGGGTTAGCCAGCCACCCGAAAGCCAGAGGCGCAGACCAACGGGGCGGCGCACGTCGCCACGCGCATCATGCATGACGCAACCTCGGGTTCAGCACGGTATAAAGCATGTCGACGGCCAAATTCACCAGGGTAAAGATGAGCGCGAACAGAATGACGATGCCCTGAATGAGCGGCAAATCACGGTTGATCACCGCATCGATTGCCATGTTGCCCAGACCCTCATAGCTAAACAGCCGTTCGATAATCACAGTGCCGCCGATCAGAAAGGTGAACTGTACGCCCACAAGCGTCAGCGTGGGCAGGATCGCATTGGGCAGGGCCTCGTGGGTGATGACGCGCCCTTCGGCGTACCCTTTGGTGCGCGCAAGGGTGACATAATCGAGGTGCATGGTTTCCTTCAGGGATTGTTTCAAGAGCTGCGCGATGATCGCGGCCAATGGAATGGCAAGGGCAAGGGCAGGCATGAACATATGCCCGATCAGGTCGCCGATAACGTCAAAGCGCAGGCGGGCAAACGCCTCGAACAAAAAGAAATTCGTTGTGAAATCAATGTTTAAGCTTGGTGATATCCGACCTGAGATGTGAAAAATCGGCCAAAGCACCCCAAAAAGTAAGATTAAAACCAAACCCCACAGGAAATCCGGGATCGACAGGGCCATGCCAGCAGAAACATCTATCGCCCCTTCGGCTTTGGTGTCCCGGAACCGTGTACCAAAGAGCGCCATGGCACCCCCCATCAGCACCGCGATGGTCAGCGCCACGATGCTTAATTCCAACGTCGCGGGCAGGCGGTTCAGGACAAGTGTCGACACCGGCTGGCGCAGTGATATTGAGGTGCCGAAATCACCCTGAATGACACCGCCGATCCAGATGATGAACTGCTCGAAAATGGATTTATCAAAGCCGTATTGTGTCTCTAACCTTGCGATATCGGCTTCAGTGGCCCCGGGGGGCAGCATCATCGCAATGGGGTTGCCGGGAACCACACGGATCACGACAAAAACGATCACCGCCACGCCAAAAAGCGTGATGGCGGTGCTGATCAGCCGCATAAAGATCGCGCGCAAAAGGGGCATGGGAGTCCAGACAAAAAGGCAGGGCCAATTCAACGGCCCCGCCAGTTCAACAAAGCTGTGTCAGCTGCGGGTCATCAGGTGCGGCAACAGCGCACCAGAGCGGTGAGGCACAACCGCGACACCGGATACGTGCAGGATGGGTTGCACATATTGCAGCAAGGGGATGACCTCGGCTTCTTCGGCGATATGGCGGTCAACTTCTTTCCAGCCGGCAATGCGCTTGGCCTCATCCTTTTCACCCCAAAGTGGCAGGATCGCGTTGAACGTATCCTCACCATCCCAGACGGAATGCGGCGAAGGCCCGAACATCGCAAACCCGGTCGAGGTGGTCGGATCGCCGACCGAGTTGCCCCAGTTGTAAAACGCAGCGGGGGCCAGCGTATCGGCCGCGCGCAGCTCATAGTGTTTGGCGATCTCATAGACTTCGATCTCTGCCTCAATCCCGACCTTGCGCCACAGACCGACGATGGCCTGTATCATTTCGTAATCCTTGGGCTTGAACCCCTTGGTGGTCTGGATCGTGAATTTGACTGGGTTATCAGGGCCATAACCGGAAGCGGCCAGCAATTCGACGGATTTTTCAGGGTCATATCCAACTTTGATGGTATCGTCGAAAGCCACATAGTCTGGGGTCTGCAAAGTATCGATCGGGACGCCGTATCCTGACAGCAAGCGGTCAACGATCAGTTGCTTGTCGATGGCATGGGCCGCGGCCTTGCGCACATTGGGGTCGGTCATCACCTCAATATCATTGAGGAAAATCATACCGATATCTGAGATGGGTTCAGCCACCCCTTGAATGCCGTCCTTGGCCTTGAGACGGTCAAATTCTTCGTAAGGCACTTCCAATGTTACGTGGCTGTTGCCTGATTCCAGTTCGGCGACACGGCTGGCGGCATCGGTAACGAATTTGATCGTCACGGTTTTGAACGCAGGTGCACCGCCCCAGTAGTTTTCATTTGCTTTGAGCCTGACAAAGGCGTTGCGTTCGAATTTTTCGACCATATAGGGGCCGGTGCCAATCGGCGCGGCTTCAAACCCCTCTGCGCCGACTTCTTCGTAGTATTTCTTGGGCAGGACATAGCCGGTCAGAAAGGACATCCACTTAAAGAATGTCGGTTCATATTCCTTGACGTCTGCGGTCACACGGTTGCCGTCAGCTGTGATGTTTTCAACCTTGCCCCAGATGAATTGGATGGGGTTGCCGGTTTCCGCATTGGCCGCGCGGGTCAGGGACCAAGCAACATCCTCGGCGGTAAAGGGATCGCCGTTGTGCCAGGTCACGCCTTCGCGCACGTCCATCCAGATCTGGGTTTGATCGTCGTTCCAGCCGTGCCCGGTGATAAGACCCTCACCAAAGGTAAGGTCGGGGTTCTGCGGAATATAGAGGTCAAAAACCGACTGATAGAAGCCTTGTATCGTTGGGTTGACCGCTGAAGGGCCCACAGTCGGGTCCCAGCTTGGCAGGTTGACGTTATAGGCGATGACAAGCTCGTCAATCTCCTGGGCAACGCTGGGTAGGCCAAAGGTGGCCAGCGTTGCAGCGGCAACCGAGGTTTTCAGCAGGTTTCTTCTGGATAGTGACATGTGATTTCTCCCTTTTTTGTTCATTTTCCGGCTAGTTTTTTTGCAAGCAGGGTGCCGGGCCCTGCGCCTGTTCCGCCACCGGGCCATACGGCGGCCCCGGTATGGTAAAGATTGCGAATGGGGGTTGTCCCGTCTGCATACCCGCGTGCGGGACGGTTCATGAAATGCTGGTGCAAATGATGGCTGCCACAAACCTGATCGCCGCCGACAAGATTGGGATTATCAGTCTCTAACATGGGCGGTGTAACAATATGCTGGCCGAGGATTTTCTTACGCGTGCCGGGGACATACCGCTCAAGGATGTCCAGTGCGCGGTCTGCAAAGGGCGTTGCGGCGTTGGTCCAGCTTTTCGCCTTTATCTTGCCCGCCGCGTCGCCTTTGATGGTGCCGGGGGCCATGCGGACTTGCAACCAGAGGACATGTTTGCCGTCCGGTGCACGCGATGGATCAACGACGGTCGGCTGGCCGCAGACGATCATCGGTTCATCCGGTAACAGACCTGCCTTGGCTTGCGCATAGGTGCGCGCCATCTGATCCATCGACGGCGCGATATGGACATAGGCAAATTGTTTCAGCTCGGGCGCCTTCCAATCCGGTAAGGCCTCCATCGCAAGATGGATCATCATGGTGCCGGGGGCGTGTTGAAAGCCCTGCATCGCCGCCTCGTGCCGGGCGTCGCCGGTTCCGCCGGTCAGTTTCAGCAAAGCGGCTGGGGTGACATTGGCAATCACCGCCTTTTGCGCCCCGACAAAGCGGCCATCGGCCAGTGTGATCCCGGTGGCGCGGCCTCCGGCCTGTTCAATACCCGTAACGGGCGTGCCGCATTCAATGGATCCGCCGTGCGCCTCTAACATCTTTACCATTGCGTTGATTGCGGTGTCGGCACCGCCCTGGCCCAGGACCATGCCAAAGGCCTGTCCGGCCATCGCCTCCAGATACGGGAACAGCGCACCGCCCGCGATGTCTGGGGCGAAATCAAGGTGCATGCCCCATGCTGCGAGGGTCGCTTTGACGTGGTCGGATTCGAAGGTCTGGTCAAGCCATGCCCGTGGCGACATCATCAGGAACCGCGCAAGATCAAGCGTACCGCCGCCGCCCTTCTTGCGCCATGTTTTCCAGCCCAGCGACGAAAGGGCGCGCCTGTTCATCGGGCTGCCCAGCAGGCCAAAGATGGTTTCCGCCTCGGATGGAAAGTCAGTTGTTAGCTTTGTCCATGCCTTGGCATCCGCCTGAGAAAAGGCGCGCACACGTTCAGTTGTCAGTGCCACATCGTTCGATATGCCCAGCCAACGTCCGTCGGGAAAAACGCTGGCAAATGGATTGCCCGTCGGCGCAAAGGCCAGACCGTGGCCTGCCAGTTCTTTGCCGTGTTGCGTATGAAAAGCGGACCCGGCAAACAGCGACAGGTTCATCGCCGCCCAATCGTGCCGAAAGCCGGGCAGGGTATAAGCGCCCGTTTTGACCGCACCCCCGGGTTCGGGTGCTTGTTCATAGACCGCAACTTTCCAGCCGTGGCTGGCCAAATGACAGGCGCATGCAAGGCTGTTGTGCCCTGCACCGATGATAATTGCGTCTGGGTCAGTTGTCATTCGTGTCGCATCCCCCGACAAAGATAATTGCAAACGCATATAAATTTGTCTAGCATTGAATCATCAACTTTAGCGCGAGGCACATCGCGCAGTTTTCAGGGAGATATCGATATGAGCGCTGCGAACGTCGTAAGGAATTTGGGGGCGATGCTGGCCTCTGGTGGCATCGAAGTGGTGGATTGTTCCGGGGTGCTTGGCCCCAACACGCCGATTTTGCAGTTGCCACCGGACTTTGCCAAGAACACGCCAAAGGTCGAGATTCACAAGATTTCCGAATACGACAATGACGGGCCTTTTTTTGCGTGGAACTGGCTGGTGCTGGGCGAACATTCCGGCACCCATTTTGATGCGCCACACCATTGGATCACCGGCAAGGATTATCCCGACGGCTATACTGACAAGCTGGACGTGCAGCGCCTGATCGCGCCCGTGAATGTCATTGATTGCTCTGAGCAGACGCAGGAGGATACGGATTATCTGTTGACCGCCAAGGGCATCAAGGAATGGGAAGAGCAATACGGCGAAATCGGTGAAGGCGAATGGGTCGTCATGCGCACAGATTGGGACAGCCGGGTCGATGACGAAGCCGCGTTCTTGAATGCCGACGACACCGGACCACATTCGCCGGGGCCAACGCCCGACGCCATTGAATACCTGTTGTCGAAAAAGATCGTAGGCTGGGGAACCCAGTGCATTGGCACAGATGCGGGACAGGCGGGGAGCATGGACCCACCGTATCCTGCGCACAACCTGCTGCACCGCGACAACTGCTTTGGTCTGGCAAGCCTTGCCAATCTCGACAAGCTTCCTGCCAAGGGTGCGATCCTGATTGCCGCACCTCTCAAGATTGAAAACGGGACAGGCAGCCCGATCAGGGCGCTGGCGCTGGTTCCAAAAGGCTAAGGCCCGGTGGCGACGTTTGATCATCTGATAATCGGGTCGGGCATCAATGCGTTGGTGGCCGCCGCATTGTTGTCGCGCAAAGGCGACAGCGTGCTGGTGATTGAACGAGAGGACCGCATCGGCGGGTGCATGTACACCTCTGATGCGGTGACGTTGCCGGGATATCATCACGATGTGATGGCGGCGACGTTTGTACTGTTTCTGACCGGGCCCGCGCATGGTGCGTTGGGCGGTGATCTGGCGGCGCATGGGTTGGAGTTTTGCCATTCCGAACACCCTACAGCCGTGCTGCGCCCCGGTGGTTCGGCGCTGGTTTTATCGATGGACAGGGCTGCGAACGTCGCCACATTCAATCAAAGTGGGGCAGGGGACGGGGATCAGCACGCAGCGGATGTGGGCGGTGTCGAACAGGACGCTGATTTCCTATTCGCGCTCTTGGGTCAGCCGCTCTGGTCGGCAGGCACGGGTTGGCTGTTGGCAAAACAAGCGTGGAAAAAGGGGCTAAACGGCCTCAAGATATGGTTTGGTGAGGCGTTGGAACCTGCCCGCGCCTGGCTGGAAACTAGGTATCAGAGCGCAGATGTTCAGGCGCTTTGGGCACCGTGGGTGTTGCATGTCGGTTTGACACCCGAGGCCAGCTATGGCGGGCAGATGTCCCGCGTGATCGCCTTTGCGCTGGAGGCGGCAGGCGCACCGATTGTCAAAGGCGGGGCAGGGCAGGCGGCGGCAGCGTTCCGGGCACTGATCGAGGCGCATGGCGGCGTCATTCGTACCGGTGTTCAGGCGCGCAAGATCATAGTCGATGGCGGCAAGGTACATGGCGTCATCACCACGGATGATGAACAAATCTATGCCAAGAATGTGATCGCCAGCACGGCACCGGGGCAGCTCTATGAAGGTTTGCTGGGTGATCAATCGCCGCCGCAAACCGCCAAGAAATTTCGCCATGGGCGCGGCAATTTCCAACTGCATTATGCGCTGGACGGGCCGATCGAATGGTCCGCTGACGGGCTGGCGGATGTCGCACTGATCCATCTCGCTGATGGGGTCGATTCAGTCTCTAAATCCTGCAATGAAGCAGAGCGCGGCATGTTGCCTGAGGTACCGACGATCTGTGTGGGCCAGCCGCATGCGTTGGACCCAAGCCGGTGCCCGGAGGGTAAAGCGGTGCTTTGGCTGCAAATTCCTGACGCGCCGATGCAGATCAAAGGCGATGCCGCGGGCAAGATCAAAACCACGCCGGAATGGACCGAGAAGACCCGCGAGGCCTTTGCCGACCGGATTGAGGCGATCCTGAAAAACCACATTCGCAATTTTGACGAAATCAAGCTGAAACGCCGGGCCTATTCGCCCGCCGATCTTGCTGCGATGAACGTCAATCTGGTGGGCGGCGATCCCTATGGGGGGGCCTGTGCCCTGGACCAGTTTTTTGTCTGGCGGCCTGTCGCCGGGCAGGTGAACAACACCATACCCGTCAAGGGGCTGTACCATATTGGTGCCTCAACCCATCCCGGTCCGGGGCTTGGCGGCGGGTCCGGGTTCAACGTGGCCAATGCCCTTGGCGCGTCGAAAAAATCCAAAGGGGCAGGCGCATGAACGAATCCGCAGAGATCCCGACAGCGGCGGCAATACGATTGGCCGAAATGGGCCTTGAGAATTTTGCGCCCTACCTGATGAACCGGATCATGGGGCGCTATAATGCTGCATTGCAGACGGAAATGGCGGTGCTTGGGCTGACCACCCCGCAGATGCGGTCATTGGCGGTGTTGTCGACAATCGACGGTATCTTGATCCGTGAATTGGCCGTTTATGCTGTGGTACAACAATCGACGCTAAGCCGCGCGTTAGACGCGCTGGACCGGGATGGTCTGATTCGCCGCGAAACCGATGAAATTGACAGCCGGGCCACCCGCGTGTTCCTGACCGACAGCGGGCGCGAGACCTATGAACGGCTTTGGCCGCATATGTCGCTGGCCTATGAAGCGATGTTCAAAGGCATTGATGAAGCCCAGAAACGCGCCTTTGTTGGCACCTTGAAAACGATGCTGCGCAACATTCGCAAACACGACTTTTAGGAAGGGCAGGGATGGCAGAGCGTTCGTTCAAAGCCGAGGTTGAACACCTGCGCAAAGGGGCCGGTGACGTGTTCACCGGCGAAGGCATTCTGGCGATCACCAAAGCGCTGTTGGAAAACGGTGTCGGCTATGTCGGTGGGTATCAGGGCGCGCCGATTTCGCATCTGATGGACGTTCTGGCGGATGCGCAGGATCTGATGGGCGAATTGGGCGTGCGGTTTGAGGCGAATGCGTCAGAAGCAGCAGCAGCGGCGATGTTGGCCGCATCGGTGCATTACCCAATACGCGGCGCGGTCACTTTCAAAGGCCCGGTTGGGGTCAATGTGGCGTCAGATGCGTTGGCCAACCTGTCATCGTCAGGCGTGAATGGTGGCGCGCTGGTGATTGTCGGCGAGGATTACGGCGAAGGGTCCAGCATCATGCAGGAACGCAGCCATGCCTTTGCCATGAAATCGCAGTTCTGGATGCTGGACCCGCGTCCGAACCTGCCCAGCATCACCAAAGCGGTCAAAGACGGATTCGAGCTGAGCGAGGCGAGCAATACGCCGGTGATGTTGATGGTGCGGATCAGGTCGTGCCATGTGACGGGCAGTTTCATCTGCCGTGACAACGTGCCGCCGCCCCTGACCGTCAAACAGGCGATCGCCAATCCACAAAGCGACTTTAACCGCGTGGTGTTGCCGCCGATGAGCTATCTGCATGAGCAGGACAAGATCAAGAACCGCTGGCCTGCCGCAGAGAAATTCATCGTTGAAAAAAAGCTGAACGAGGTGTTTGGGCCGAAGAAAGCCAAGCTTGGCATTGTTGTGCAGGGGGGGATGTACAACGGCCTGATCCGCGCGCTGCAGCGGCTTGGACTGGCGGACATTTTCGGCAATACCGATGTGCCGCTCTATGTTTTGAACGTGACTTATCCCCTTGTCAGAGACGAATTTGATGCGTTCTGCGAGGGTAAGGATCATCTGTTGGTGGTGGAAGAAGGGCAACCGGACCACATTGAACAACACCTCGGCTCGTTCCTGTACAAAGCGGGTCGGCGGCTAAAGCTTTATGGTAAAGACGTGTTGCCGATGGCCGGGGAATACACAGGTCAGGTCATGTTGGATGGGGTGACGGGTTTCCTGAAAGCCGCCGCACCCGAGATGTTGCCGGGCAACGTGCGCGCGCCCAATGACGCGCCGCCCAATATCCCGGATCTGTCCAAAACGGTGCCCATTCGTCCGCCTGGGTTCTGCACCGGTTGTCCTGAGCGGCCGATTTTTGCGGCGATGAAACTGACCGAACAAGAGTTGGGCAAACATCAGATCACCGGCGATATCGGCTGCCATTTGTTTGCGTCGCTGCCACCTTTTGAGATCGGCGGTGCGACGATGGGATATGGCCTTGGCCCTGCGTCAAACGCGGCATTTGATAGCGGCGGCGAACGGCGGGCGATTTCGATCCTTGGGGATGGGGGATTTTGGCACAATGGGTTGAGTTCCTCAATCGGGAACATGGTGTTCAACAAATCCGATTCCGTGGCGGTGATAGTCGACAATTATTATTCCGCGGCCACGGGCGGGCAGGATGTTCTGTCTTCGCGTGCAGAAAATGCCACCAAGAGTACCGGTAATCCAATTTCTGCGGCACTCAAGGGTGTCGGGGTGGAATGGATCCGCCAGATTGATCACACCTATGATGTGGCCAAGGTCCGGGCGGTGCTGCGTGAGGCGCTGACGACGGATTTCAAAGGACCAAAGGTGATTGTTGCCTCGTCCGAATGTATGCTGAACAAGCAGCGGCGGGAAAAGCCGATCAGAACGGCGGCGATCAAAGAGGGGCGGCGCGTGGATGTACCGCGCTTTGGCGTGGATGCCGATGTCTGCACGGGCGATCACGCTTGTATCCGGTTGTCGGGGTGTCCGTCCTTGTCGCTCAAACGGCTGGACGATCCGCTGCGTGACGATCCGGTGGCGCATATTGATCAGACCTGTGTGGGCTGCGGAAATTGTGGTGAGGTGGCGGATGCTGCCGTGCTCTGCCCTTCGTTTTATCGCGCCGATGTGGTGTACAATCCCGGCGGAATTGAGACATGGCGGGCAGGGATGCGCGCCAGGGTCATTGGCTGGCTGCAAGCGCGCCGGGATGCCAGACGTTTGCGGCTGGAGGAGATGGTGCCGTGACCCTGGCGCTTTCCCAAAAAACACCGGATGCACGGGTGGGCCAGATCATCAAGCTGGCGGTGATGGCCGTTGGTGGGCAGGGCGGTGGCGTGCTGACCGGATGGATTGAAGCGCTGGCCCGTGCGCAGGGGTATGCGGTTCAGGCGACATCAGTGGCAGGGGTTGCGCAACGCACCGGTGCGACGATCTATTATCTTGAGATGACGCCGGTAAGCGATCAGCAACCGGTCTTTGCTTTGGCCCCGTCGGCGGGTGATGTGGATATCCTGATCGCGGCCGAGATGATGGAGGTCGGTCGCGCCGTAATGCGCGGGTTTGTCACGCCGGACCGGACCACGTTGATCGGGTCGACGCACCGGGCGCTGGCCGTGTCAGAAAAATCGGCACCGGGTGACGGAATTGCGGATGCAGAGGAGGTACGCGCAGCAGCCGAAATCGCCTCACAGAGACTGATCTTGGCGGATATGGACAGGCTCGCTGTTGATCAGGGGTCGGTGATTTCCGCGTCTTTGTTCGGGGCATTGGCCGGGTCGGGTGCCTTGCCTTTTGCACGCGCCGCGTTTGAGGATGCGATCCGCGCCGGGGGCAAAGGCATTGACGCGTCGCTCAGGGCGTTTGCGGTTGGGTTCGACGCGGCAGAGCGGGGGGTTGCCCCAGTCGATCAGGTCGCAAAATCAACCCTGCCTGCCCTCAAAGGGCCTGCGCGTCAGATGCAGGAATGGCAACAACTGCTGACGCGGGCAGACGCAATGCCGGGTCCGGTGCAGGCCATGGCAAAAGCAGGGCTGCACAAGGTGGTTGATTTTCAGGATTGCGCGTATGGGGCCGCGTATCTGGATCGCTTGGACAGCATCCTTGCGCGTGACAATGCAGCGCGGGATTGGGCGCTTGCTGCGACAGCGGCGAAATATATTGCCAATGCGATGGCCTATGACGACATCATCCGGGTGGCAGATCTGAAAACACGCGGGCCGCGGTTTGAGCGGATCAAAAAGGAAATGGGCGCGCAGGAGGATCAGCTGATCCAACTCACCGAATATTTTCATCCCCGTGCCGAGGAAATCGCCGGGATGTTGCCCGCAAAAATGGGCGCACGCGTTGAGGCAAACCCAAAGCGCATGGCCCAATTGGATCGGTGGTTTGGCAAGGGCAGGCGGTTGCGCACAGATACCTTGCCAGCGTTTATGATTCTGCATGTGGTGGGCGGCCTCAAGGGCTATCGGTTGCGCACGCGCCGTCATGCGGTGGAACTGGCGCATTTGGAGGCGTGGTTAAGCCGAAGCCTGGCATCGCTTGAGCGTGATTATGCGCTGAGTGTTGAGTTGCTGAAATGTCGGCGGTTGGTCAAAGGGTATTCGGACACCCATGCGCGCGGCCTATCAAAGTTTGACAGCGTGATGAATGCCGCTGACCTGTTGAAGGGCCGCAGTGACGCTGCCGATTGGGTGGACCGGTTGGTCAAAGCAGCGCTGCAAGACCCGGATGGCAAGGCACTGGCCGGCGCAATCGAGACGGTGCGCAGCTTTGCCTGAATCCTCTTCAGGCGTCTTGTCTGACCTTTTGCCGCTGCTGGCCCAGCCCCTCAATCGAAAGTTCCATCACGTCACCGACGTTCAGGAAAACCGGCTCCGGCTTCATACCGTTGCCAATACCCGGCGGAGTGCCCGTGCTGATCACGTCACCGGGATGTAGGGTCATCAGCCCGCTGAGGTGTTCGATGATTTCCGCAACGCTGAAAATCATCGTTGCGGTGTTTCCGGTCTGCATCCGTTTGCCGTTTACATCCAATGACATGGCCAGGTTTTGTGGGTCGGGGATTTCATCGCGGGTAACAAGCCAGGGGCCTGTAGGGCCAAAGGTGTCGCAGGATTTGCCCTTGGTCCATTGCCCGCTCAGATGGGCCTGAAAATGACGTTCGGTGACGTCATTGATCACACAATATCCCGCCACATAATCCAGCGCATTTACGGCGCTGACGTATTTTGCGGTGGCACCGATCACGACCCCCAATTCAACCTCCCAATCGGCCTGGGTTGCGCCACGCGGGATGACCACATCGTCATTGGGACCGACAATGGCGGAGTTCGCTTTGATGAACAGAATAGGATGTTTGGGAATTTCCATCCCCATTTCAGCGGCATGATCGGAATAGTTCAGTCCAATGCACAGGAATTTGCCGATGTTGCCAACACAAGCCCCGATGCGGGGATTGCCAGAGACCGCGGGCAATGTTGCAGGATCAATCGCGCGAAGGCGTTTTAGCGTGGCGTCATTCAATGTCGTGCCGGTGATGTCATCCAGATGTCCGGACAGATCTCGCAGAGTATCGCCGTCCATCAGTCCGGGCTTTTCCGCGCCCATTTCTCCAAAACGTACAAGTTTCATCCGGGCTTTCCTTTTTGCAGTTCAGTGATTGTCACGCGGCATGTGTTTGCGTGCAATGTCCTGGAATTGGTCGGCACCTTCAAGGGTCATCCCCTGATCAAACCGCCCGACCTTTTCGCGAAACAGCATCTGCCAGGGCGATTGGTTGTCTGGAACGCCATAGCCACCAGCGGCTGCCAGATCACGGGCGCGGGTCGCGAGTTCATCAAGCGGCACAAGCATGTCAGCGGTACAGGTGTTCAGATCAATACGCACCATGTCGCCGGTTTGCAAAAGCGCCAGCCCGCCGCCATCCGCCGCCTCAGGTGACGCATTCAGGATTGAAGGGCTGCCTGAGGTGCCGGATTGCCGTCCGTCCCCAACGCAGGGCAGCGCCTCGACCCCCTGTTTCAAGAGATACGCGGGTGGGCGCATGTTCACCACCTCGGCACCGCCGGGATATCCCTTTGGCCCCGCGCCCCGCATGAACAAAATGCACTTCGCGTCGATCTTTTCAGCAGGATCATCGATGCGGTGATGAAAATCTTCGGGGCCGTCAAACACAATTGCGCGCCCTTCAAAGGCGTTGGGGTCATCGGGGTTCGATAGATACGTTTGATGGAAGTTGGGCGAAATGACAGAGGTTTTCATGATCGCGCTGTCAAAGAGGTTGCCAGTGAGGTTGATGAACCCGGCCTGCGTTTTCAGCGGGTCGGAAACCGGTTTGATCACCTTGGTATCCTCGGATCGTTTATCGGCGCAATTGTCGCCCATGGTCTGGCCGTTTGCCGTCATGGCACCCGGATGCGGCAGCAATCCGGCGGCGATCAATTCGCCCACGACCGCAGGCACGCCGCCTGCGTGTTGGTAATCTTCGCCCAGATATTCGCCGGCAGGCTGCAGGTTCACCAGCAGCGGCACGTCATGGCCTATCTTTTGCCAGTCATCATTATCAAGCGGCACACCAAGGTGCCGGGCAATGCCATTGAGGTGGATCGGGGCATTGGTGGACCCGCCGATCGCAGAGTTGATCACGATGGCATTTTCAAACGCTTCCTGGGTCATGATGTCGGTGGGGCGCAGGTCCTCCCACACCATATCGACAATGCGTTTGCCGGTTTCATAGCTGATCTGCCCACGTTCACGGTAAGGGGCGGGAATTGCCGCAGAGCCGGGCAATTGCATGCCCAGGGCCTCGGCGAGCGAATTCATCGTGGTTGCGGTGCCCATGGTGTTGCAATAGCCAACCGAAGGCGCCGAGGATGCGACCAGTTCCATAAACCCGTCGTCGTCAATTTCGCCCGCAGCCAGCATTTCGCGGGCTTTCCAGACGATGGTGCCGGACCCGGTACGTTCGCCACGGAACCAACCGTTCAGCATCGGACCAACCGACAGGGCGATGGCGGGAATATTTACTGTTGCGGCGGCCATCAAGAGGGCCGGGGTCGTCTTGTCACAGCCGATGTTCAGCACGACACCATCGAGCGGATAGCCAAACAATGTCTCAACCAATGACAGATAGGCAAGGTTTCGGTCCAGCATCGCAGTGGGGCGTTTACCGGTTTCCTGAATGGGATGCACAGGCACCTCGATACAGGTGCCGCCCGCCGCGATAATGCCGTCACGCACGCGCTTGGTCAGTTCAAGGTGATGACGGTTGCAGGGGGACAGGTCGCTGCCGGTCTGGGCGATGCCAATGATCGGCTTGCCCGACTGCAGTTCGCCCCGCGTTAACCCATAGTTCAGATAACGCTCAAGATAGAGTGCGGTCATTTCGGGGTTATCGGGGTTCATGAACCATTTGCGCGAACGCAGGTCTTCGATCTGGATCCGTTTTCTGGATGTGCTCTTGTCGTTCATTGGCCTGACCAACCTCCGTCAATGATATGTGGGTGCCCAGTGGTAAAGGCGCTTTCGTCGCTGGCAAGATAAACGACCAGCGCTGCGATTTCTTCTGCTGAGGCGACGCGGCCCATCGGCTGACGTTCCACAAATTTTTTAAGGGCAGCGTCCTTGCTGCCCAACTCTTTGCTCAAGGCGTCAACCCGGTCGTGCCAGCTTGGTGAGTCAACCGTGCCGGGGCAGATGCAGTTGCACCTGATGCCTTTGTCGACGTAATCAACCGCCACCGATTTGGTCAGCCCGATCACCGCCGCTTTGGTGGTGCCATAGATGAACCTGTTGGGTGCACCAATGATGGATGATGCGGCGGATGACATGTTGATGATTGACCCTGTGCCACGGTGCAGCATGCCGGGCAATGCCGCCCGGATGGTGCGCAGCATGGAGCGCAGGTTCAGATCAAGGGCAAAGTCCCAATCGGCGTCCGTCGCATCAAGAACGGTGCCGTGATGCACAAATCCGGCGCAGTTAAAAAGCACATCCGGGTCTGCGCGGGCCATGCCTTGCGCCACGCTGTCATCACAGCAGACATCAAGGGCAAAGGTGTCGACCCCTTCCAGTGTGCTGAGCGCATCCATGTTGACATCCGTGGCGAAAACCTGTGCCCCTTCGGCGGCCATGGCCAACGCGCTTGCACGGCCAATGCCCTGCCCCGCAGCCGTCACCAAAACGCGTTTTCCGCTTAATCGTCCTGACGTCATGCCACTGTCGCCCCTTTCGCATGGCGGGCCAGATGGTCCGCGATTTTCCGCCGTGTTGCGGCGGCATTCCCTGACAAAGCAGCCTCCAATATCTGTTGATGATGGCGGATGTTGTCGGTGATGAATTCAAAGCTGAGGTCTGCAAGCATGACCTGTTGCCTGAACCGCGCATAGACCTGCGCATGCATGGATTTCAGCGTGTCAGAACCGCAGGCAGAGATCAGAGTTTCGTGAAATTCCCATTCCGCGCGGGTCCACAGATCAACCAGATCTGATGGGTCCTTGCTGGCGTGGATGCGGCTTTCGATATGGCTGAGCTGATGATGTGCTGCTGTCAGGCGCGCCTCCCAGGCGACCCCGCCAAGTTGCATGGACAGTATCGCCCCTTCAGCTTCAAGCAGAACACGCAGATGGGTGAGTTCCGCCAAAAGCGGGGCTGACCGGTCCGGCACCCGGAAGCCACGCTGTTCCTGAAAAGAGACAAGGCCAACCGTGGAAAGACGAAACAGAACCTCGCGCACTGTGCTGGCAGAACACCCAAGATCGACGCGCAGCTGTTCGGCGCGCAACTTTGTCCCATGGGCGTATCTGTTGGTGATCAGCCCATAGTGCAGCGTTTCATAGATGTCGTTGTCTTGGGACATGCGGTGATCATCCGGAAGGCGGTCACTGGGGTGATAGATCGAAAAGTTTGGAAATAATAGCAAAATCTCGAAATTCATGATTATTTCGAAATAATGCACGCCGCGTTTTGTGACTTTTGCCACAAATATTTCATGATTTATTCTAAAATCGGTCTGAAAGCAGCGCAAAGTAGTGCAGTGTTTCGGTTAACTTATCTGGTTTTGTAAATGGTCCATAGCGTTGAAATTTCGCACCGGATCTTAAGGGTCGGTGCCGGGGCTAAGGTCAAAAGCAGAATGGGCGCTGAGCAGTAATGGCAATTCTTGACAATGCAATTTGGCTAACCGGTCCGGGCGGCACTGCGGCCAATGGCAATACGGTTATTTCTGAAGGTGGCAACAGCACCACGATCATTGCTACATTTGTCGGATCGTGGGATGGCACCGCCGGTGGTACAGGCGCTTCGGAATTCGGGGCTTTTGGCGTCAGCACCGCAATCTCGGCCGACTACCAGTTTTCGCAACCTGTCGAAAACCTGACCTTCGATCTCCAGCATGTGAACTCTGGTGCGTCCAACGACGACATGTGGACGATCTATGCCTATGACGAGAACGGCACGCTGCTGGACCCGAACGCTGTTATCGCGGGCCTTTCCGGCATTCAGGACGAATTGGTCTATATCAACGGCGATGGTTCGGTCACGGTCGAGGCTGAGGGCGGAATCATCAACAATGTGACCGTGTCGCTTCCCGGACAGATATCTCAGATCCAAATGGTCTACGACAACGGGCCGGATGCGTCGGCTACTGGTGGTTCGGGGCTCGGCGATTTTTCATTCACCATCCCGGACACGCTCGACACTGACGGTGACGGGGTTCTGGATTCAAGCGACATCGACGATGACAATGATGGCATCCTCGACTCCGATGAAGGCTTTGGCACCTCGACGCCAAGCACGATCACCATCACCTTTGATGGCGACGAGTGGGCGACGACGGACAATACCCGCTGGGAACTGCGCGCGCCTGATGGCGCGCTGATCGCCAGTGACACGACGACGTCAGACGCGGTCGAGATTACCAACGTCAGCATCACCCAAATGGGTGATTACACATTTACTGTTCTGGATGATTATGGCGACGGTATCTCTGGCTCCAATGCGGCGAGCTATACGATCGCTGTCGACGGCACAGTGGTCATCAGCTCCGGCGCAAACCCGAATTTCGGCGCTTCGGTAACGGAAACATTCTCGGTTCAGCCCACGGTCACGACCCTCGACAGCGACGGAGACGGCATTGCCGATCACCTCGACCTTGACAGCGACAATGACGGCATCAGCGATAATGTCGAGGCTCAGACGACCGCAGGATACATTGCACCAACGGGCGTCGACAGTGACGGTGACGGGTTGGATAACGCTTATGAAGCGACCAGCGGGCTGACCCCGGTCGATACGGACGGAGATGGCACAGCAGATTTCATCGACAGCGACAGCGACAATGACGGCGTCAGCGATCTGGATGAAGCGGGGCACGGTGTCTCGCAGGCCGTCATTGATGCGGCTGCTGCCTCTGTCGCCGCCGGTGGCGCAGGTGACGCTGATGGGGACGGTATTCTTGACGTTGTCGATGACGTCGTCGGCTGGGATGTGAATGACGCGGATCTTGACGGGTCGGGCAATTTCACGCTGGCTGACACGGATGGTGACACTGCGGCCGATGGCTCTGGCGCGACGCCAATTATCAATGACCTCGATTTCCGCGATTCAACCTTGCCCGATTATGTCATCGAAGGCACGTCGGGCAGTGACCTGATCGACGCAACATACACCGGCGATCCGGACGGTGACAAAGTCGATGCCAGCGATAATGCGGCCGGCACCAATGACGACCTGATCTATGGCGGTAACGGCAGCGACACAATCCTTGGCGGCGCGGGAAACGATACGATCTTTGGCGGCAGTGATCCCACCACATCTACAGGGGGCACCAACACCACAGGCCTGAACTATTCGGTGTTTTACCTCGGAACCGCGCCCGAGGTCGATACAATCGACGGCAACACAACAACTGAGAATCCGAACCTGCTTGTAGGGAGCTATGGCAGCCCGGGGGACGAACTTTACACCCATATCCAAGACGCAACGGCCAACGACACCGATGGCAATTCGCGCATCAACATTGGGGATCTTGATACCCCTGAAACCATCACGATCAACGGCGTCGTACATGAAATAGATGTTGGCCTGGTCTATAATGCGACTGTCACATTCACCGACGGTACCAGCGGCCCGATTACAGCCGTTGTCATCCAAACCATAGACGGCAGCGTCTTTATGGTGCCAGAGATCAGCAACAACGCCGATCACATCTTGCTGACAAGCAAACCGATTGAATCGGTATCGCTGAACAGCGTTGCGACGAACTATACCAATATCACAGCGAATCGCATGGATGGCGATTATGCGCTGCCCGGCGATACCGACACGTCGGCCGATCTGATCGACGGCGGAGCAGGAGACGATTCCATCATCGCCGGTGACGGCGATGACACCGTGCTAGGTGGCGATGGCAATGACACGATTTTCGGCGATGCCGGCAGCGATACGCTGACTGGCGGAACTGGCGATGATGAGCTTCATCTTGGTGCTGGCGACGGTGTGGCCGACACGGTCGCGCTGAGCGATGGCGACGGCAGCGACACCGTGCATGATTTCGTGGCACCAACGGACAATGGTGACGGCACTTTCACCGGATATGACCAGTTCGATGTCTCTTCGCTGACTGACGCGACCGGCAACCCGGTCAGGGCCTGGGATGTGACGGTCACCGATACCAACGGCGATGGCACCGGCGACGCGATCCTGACCTTTCCGAACGGTGAAAGCGTCACTCTGATTGGGATCACGCCGGATCAGGTGGACAGCGGTGCTGAGCTGAACGCAGTTGGCATTCCCTGTTTCACGCCGGGCACTCTGATCGCTGCCGAAGCGGGTGAACTGCCTGTGGAAGACATCCGTCCGGGCGACATGGTGATGACCGTGGACAACGGGCTTCAACCGGTCCGCTGGGTGGGCAAGCGCACGCTCACGCAGATAGACCTTGCCCTCAATCCAAATCTAAGGCCGGTGGTGGTGCGCAAAGATGCATTTAGCAACAGGCGAATGATGCGCGTTTCGCCGCAGCATGGGTTGTTATTGGAGCATGCCGGCACCGAAAACCTTATCCGCGCAAAACATGCTGTGGAAACCTTTGGCGGGCAGTATGCCCGCATCGACAAGCGCTGCGAACATGTCACATATATCCACATCATGTTCGATCAGCATGAACTTATCTATGCAGAAGGTGCCCCCACAGAGTCCTTCTATCCCGGCCCGGTCGCCCTAAGGTCACTTGACCGCGCGGCGTGGCGCGAATTGGTTTTCCTGTTCCCCGAGCTTGCACATGTGGGAGCTGGTCGCGATTGCGACATGTCCGGATATGGCATGCCAACCCGGCCCTATCTAAAGCGGAAGGACCTGCGGGACTGTGCGGGAATTCTGCACGTCTAATGGGTCTGATGCATAAATTTGACTGATTTGTGTTATCTACTTAAGGCTTCCTTCTGTCAGGCAGACAAGCCAAATAGGCTTTCAACGAAACGGATTTCGCCTGCAATGCCAGCTGCCTTACCGTGGACATGGCCATGCTTGATAGTCCTGATTGCTTCGATACCGCGTAGCGTTGCTTTGGCTGAGGAAAGTGATTTGAAGCCGCGCATCGGGGTGATCCGCTTCTTTAGGGCGGCATGATCGCTCTCGATACGATTTTTTCCCCACTTTCGGTTGATATGCAGAATGCCTTCGCCGGGACGCTCAAAAGCGGTTCATCTCGCCGATTACACGCGCATAGCTGTGGGCCTTGGCAATGGTGATCGAGCGAGGCTGATACAATCGGGCATTCACGCAGGCTTGCTTAAGAAAAGGCCTTGCTGCCTTGACATCTCGCCGAGATGTGAGCGGGAAATCAACCAGCTGACCGCGTTGATCAACAGCGCGCCAAAGGTAGCGCCATTTACCACCAACCCTAATGTGTGTTTCATCGACATGCCAATTCAAGCCACGCCAGGATCGATGATTGAACGATCGTTTCGCGATCTGGGGACCAAAATTGGGGACCCAGCGATGGAGCGTGGACGCATCAACTTCGATGCCCCGCTCTGCCAAAAGATCTCGGACGTCCCGGCATGAAAGAGCAAAGCGGCAATACCAACGAACTGCACACAGGATCACATCTGGCGGGAATCCATGATGTTAGAACGGACTTTGCTGCATGAAGAGCCGCCTCGGGTTAAACGCGCCTCAAATATCCAACCGAAGACAGATTAATGCAACAAACCCCTATTGATACGTATCAATCGCGTTGTGGGGCATAATGGCATCAATACTCCGACAGATCCGATACGCGCACTGATGGGCGCTCTTTGCCTTCAAGGATATCAAATGCACCAAACTCGGGAGCGAACTAGCCGTCCAGTTGCGTTTGGAGATGCGCCGCACGCTGCCAGTCCGCAAGAGGTTGTGTCTACTCTCAATACCAGCCCTGACGACGGTTTGTCGGCGGCGGAAGTCGAGGCAAGACTAATGAAGTTTGGGCCCAATCGCCTTGCTGCCCGCCGCCCGGTCAGCTTGGCAAGATTGCTCTGGCACCAGTTTGAAAGCCCGGTGGTTCTGCTGTTGCTCGTCGCAGCGGCCGTCGCTTTCGCTTTTGGAGAGTGGAAAGAGGGCATAGCCATCGGTCTGGTCCTGCTTATTAACGGCGCGATCGGCTTCATCACGGAATTGCGAGCAGCCCGATCGATGGAGACTTTGCGGCAACTCGGCAACCTGACGACCCGCGTGCGCCGGAACGGTCGGACGTCCTTGTTGCCCGCAGAGCAACTGGTGCCTGGCGACGTTGTCATTCTGGAAGGCGGCGACATCGTGACGGCCGACCTCAGATTGGTCGAAAGCTCTAATCTATCCGCTGACGAATCCGCGCTGACTGGCGAGTCCGTAGCCGTCGATAAACACACCGAAGCGGTGCCCGCGGACGTTGCAATCGGCGACAGGCCGTGCATGGCCTTCAAGGGCACGGCCATCACCCGCGGAAGCGCCGTTGGTATCGTGGTGGCCACCGGGTTGAGTACGGAACTGGGCATGATCTCAAAGCTGGTGGAAGAAGCAGCACCCGAACATTCCCCACTCGAAAATCAGCTTCAAATGCTCAGCGGTCAACTGATCAAGTTCACCTTGGTGATTGTTGCAATCCTGGGTGCACTTGGTGTGCTTCAAGGCGGTGACGTATTGCTCATGATCGAGGCATCGATTGCGCTTGCGGTTGCTGCGATCCCCGAAGGATTGCCAGTCGTGGCAACCATGGCGCTGGCGCGCGGGATGTGGCGCATGGCCAAGCACAACGCCCTTATCGAACGGTTGTCGGCGGTAGAAACGCTTGGTGCGACGACCATCATTTTGACCGACAAAACCGGAACACTTACTGAAAACAGCATGCAACTTCAGGAGATCGACTGCGGAGATGTCATTTACGCGATCTCGGACACGACCCAACGGTTTCGGCGAAGTTCATCCGCCGAGGAAATTGAAAGCAAGACATGTCTGAACGAAATTCTGACTGCCGGTCTGCTTTGTAACAATGCCGAATTGAGCACAAAGGATGACAAACATGTAGGCGACCCGCTTGAGCAGGCTCTACTCACCGCTGGCAATGCAGAGGGGTTGGATAGATTGCAGTTGGTAAAACGTTTTCCGCGTGTCCGTGAAATAGCCTTTGATTCAACGACGAAGCTAATGGGGACCGTTCACATTGCGGACGACGAATACATCCTGTGGGTCAAAGGGGCTCCGGAGCAGGTGCTTGGTGCTTGCAGCACAAGCTTCGACTCGGGTGGGATGCAACCCGAGTTGACTGCGGCAAAACGCGCATTCTGGAAATCCCGTACAGATCAGATGGCAGAGCGTGGCATGCGCGTTCTGGCAGTCGCAATGCGCAGGCTGAACAAACCAGAGACTGCAGAGTATTCGGAGCTGACCTTCCTTGGACTTCTTGGCCTCTATGACCCACCGCGGGACGATGTGCGGGACTCTATCGCGCAATGTCGATCAGCTGGAATTCGGGTGGTTATGCTGACGGGCGATCATGTGGTGACTGCCAAGAACATAGCAATTGCCGTCGGCCTGACCGATGGCGAGCCAACAGTTATGGAAGGCCGGAATCTGCGACCAGTTCCGCATATGTCGACGACTGAGCTGGCAGAGATGCAGAAAGCTGACGTCTTTGCCCGTGTGAGCCCGGCCCAGAAGCTCGAATTGGTCGCGGCGTTCCAAAGAGACGGCCAGATTGTCGCCATGACTGGTGATGGGGTCAATGACGCGCCCGCGCTCAAACAGGCCGATATCGGTGTCGCTATGGGTCTGCGCGGCACGCAGGTTGCACGCGAAGCGGCAGCAATGGTTTTGCGTGATGATGCATTCAGCTCGATTGTTGCGGCCATCCGAGAAGGAAGGGTGATCTTCCGAAATATCCAGCGGTTTGTGACTTACCTGCTTTCCTGCAATCTGAGTGAGGTTCTGGTCGTCGGGTTGGCAATTCTGGTTGGTCTTCCTTTGCCGTTGATGCCATTGCAGATTTTGTTTCTCAATCTCGTGACGGATGTTTTTCCGGCATTCGCAC
This sequence comes from Sulfitobacter sediminivivens, assembly GCF_042611115.2. Taxonomy (NCBI): domain Bacteria; kingdom Pseudomonadati; phylum Pseudomonadota; class Alphaproteobacteria; order Rhodobacterales; family Roseobacteraceae; genus Sulfitobacter; species Sulfitobacter sediminivivens. The sequence continues at coordinate 5,419 of NZ_JBHGAR020000020.1, read as the reverse complement.
TGGGTGCTGGCGAGGGGAGTGAAAGAATCCTTGAACGTCCGCCACGCGATCCGGCTAAACCCATTGTGACTGGTTCGATCTGGACCGCAATCGTTCTACAAAGCCTGGTCATTTCAGGTGCAACGCTTGGCGCGTTTATTCTGGCGCGAACATACCTCATTTTGACACCGGAAGAGGCCGTAACGGTCTCTTTTTTCACCCTGGCGTTCGCCCAACTTTGGCATGTATTCAATATGCGCGACCCGCGATCGGGAATGTTCCTTAACGAAATAACGCGAAACAGATTCGTATGGGTGGCTTTGTCAGTAAGCATCTGTTTGCTGCTATTGGCCCTCTTCTTACCCGTAGCCGCAGAGGCGCTGGATCTTGAAGGTCTTTCGACAGATACGTGGGTGCTGGTCGTCGGCATGAGCTTGGTTCCGCTGGTCCTCGGGCAGATTGCCAAGGCATTTTCCGGTTGGCGTCATCAAACAGGAAAGAAAAAGATAGCTTCAGTCTAACGAAGTCTATGTCTGATGAACATAAGTTCCGGGTGCCGCACAAAGCGGAGGGTATCCACTTAAAGGGTTACCGATCGAAGGTGGAGAGATCTGATCGCTGCTGTTGTTGCTCAGCCAGTTTGCATAGTCAGGCCACCAAGACCCCATGACGGTTGTTTGCCCGGCAAGCCAGTGGTCAGGCCCTTCATAAAATGCTCCAGCAGCCCGATGCCCGATCCTGAAATCACGACCTGCGTGGCCGGGTTCGCTCAGTATCCCGCCATTGTGCCCGCCCTTCGTCAGCACAAATGTCAGATCGCAATCCGTGAAAAGTTTGGTTTTGTAGACCGACCGCCAGGGCGCAATGTGATCGGTCTCAGTTGCAATCACAAACATCGGGACAGAGATGTCTTTTAGTGCAATGACCCGACCTTCGACCGCGAAACGCCCGGCTGTCAAACGGTTCTCCAGAAACAGACCGCGCAGGTACTCCGAGTGCATCCGTGCAGGCATGCGGGTCGTGTCGCCGTTCCAAACGCCGATATCTGTCGGCAAATCATCTTTGCCAAGGAAGTACCGGTTAACAGCGCGGGTGTAGATCAAGTCTTCCGCACGAATGGCAGAAAACGTCCGGGCCATTTGGGGACGGTCAAGGAACCCCTGATCCCACATCATATCTTCAACGAAAGCGACCTGACTTTCATCAACAAACAAAAGTAACTCGCCTGCTTCGGCAAAATCCACCTGAGCGGCCATCAATGTCACTGATGCAAGCCTGTCATCCCCGTCTCGCGCCATCGTGGCGGCTGTGATGGCCAACAGAGTACCTCCAAGGCAATACCCGTTGGCATGTATTTTCCGGTCTGGAGCAATTGCGTTGATGGCGTCCAATGCTGCCAGGACACCGCTTAATCGATAATCCTCAAGCGACAATTCCGCCTGATCTGCGGTCGGGTTGCACCAGGAGATCATGAAGACGGTAAACCCCTTTTGCACGAGGTAATTGATCATCGAATTGTGCAGTGAAAGATCAAGAATGTAGTATTTCATAATCCATGCTGGAATGAACAAGACGGGCTCTGCCTGCACCTTATCTGTTTGAGGTGCATATTGAATCAGTTCGAACAGTTCGTTTCGAAACACCACCTCTCCGGGCGTGCAGGCCAGATCGATGCCGATTTTGTATCCGTCGGGTGCGGGCTTGTGGGTCTGAGTGAGGGTTTGGATCATATCCTCAGCAAAATGAGAGGCTCCATCAACGAGGTTCTTGCCGCCAGTCCTTACTGTTTCAGCAAGGATTTCGGGGTTCATCCAAGGCAGGTTTGAGGGCGCAACGAGGTCCAGCAATTGGCGCATCTGAAAACGGGTGCGATCAGCATCCTGTTTGTGAAGACCACGCATGTTGTCCGTTGCCTGATCCCACCAGTCCTGCACCGCAAGGAAGCTTTGCTGCCAGATGTTAAATGGTGCTTTTTTCCAGGACAGATCAGCAAAGCGGTGATCATAGTCTTTCGGCGCAAAGGGGGCGGGGCTTTCCTTACCCAAAAGCGCGCTGGTTGAATATCGCAGCGTTTTGAGCATGTTGGATTGCGCCCGCTCGGCAAGTTCCAATTGACGCCCCGGGGAACGGCTCAGATGCAAGGCCCAGTCGCTCCAGGCTTCGCTTGCAGAATGGGGCGAAATACCCCCGGTCACCCGCGCAACCGCTGCCCGGATGGCACGATCCATGTTTTGATGCTTGTGCCTCGGTTTGGCATTGGTCATCGCAGGCATTCGCACGGGCACTTGTGCCTTATCGGTCTGGATGTGCTTTGATATGATTTTGTCCAAATGTAGGGATCCTTTATTGTAATGCGGGGATGGTAAGCCACCAGGTTATTTCCTAACGGTTTCACAGCTCGGCAAATTGACCTGTGTCAGACGGCAGGGTAGCGAGCCCCGGCAGCAGATCAGCCAACGACGGATGAAATCGCTCTTCTGAGGGCAATATCGCGCGGATCGGGTTCGACTCCCGAACCGATCCGGTTGGTCACATAGCCGTACCCCAGTCCGATCGCAGGATCGGCGTAGCCCAGCGATCCGCCCGCGCCGGGGGTCCCAAACGCCTCAGGGTGACCGAATGAAAAGCCCTCGAACGGTTTCATGAAGCCAAGTGAGTAGTGCGCTTCATCGCGCAGCACCTCGTCAAAGAACCCTTTCGACGGCGGAACTGCGGGCGCTCGTAGTGCAGCTAATGTGTCTGATCGCAACCCGAGGTCAGCACCATCCTTCGCGAACACACCGTATGCCTTGGCGATGGCACGGGCCGTGCCAACCCCGCCGCCTGAGGGAACCTCGAGCCCGCGGGCATATATTCGGGCCTCGTCCATCACTATTCCCGATCCGGGGTTGACGATGCAGGCCCGAAAGGCATCAGACCAGGGGTTCAACATGGCGCTGACCATAGAAACCGGATAGCCGAGGATCGACTTGATGAGTCCGTCTTGCCTGAGAACCGCGAGCCGGTCGTTCGGGATGTCTTCTGGAACGCAGATGTAGAAGTCGAGGTTGAGGGGTGTCGCGATTTCATCCTGAAAGAAATGACCCAGCGTGCGATGCGTTGGGTCGACACGTCGTAGCAACTCGCTTTCATAAAACCCCAAGGACAAAAAGTGATATGCATTTCGTGAGCCGGGTGGCCATTTTGGTGTTTCCTCGGCAAGAACTGCCGCAAGCTGATCCGGATCGGAGATAAGCGCTCGGTCGATCCTTGCGTGAAAGGCGTGCAGACCCGCCTGATGCGCCAGCAGTTGTCGTACAGTGATGGCAGCCTTGCCGTTTTGCGCAAATTCGGGCCAGTAGTCGGCAACGCGTGCGTCGTAATCCAGCCACCCACGTGAATGTGCGAGTGCCAGAGTCATGGCGGACATGCCCTTGGTCAGCGAGAAGACGATGACCATGGTATTCTCTTCCCAGCTTGCCCCGGTTGCCGCGTCGCGGACGCCTCCCCAGAGGTCGACGACCTTGTCGCCGTCCAAATAGACGCAACAGGCCCCACCCAATTCATTGCGGTCGGTGAAATTCTGCTCAAAAGCCAATCTGACAATATCAAACTCTGGGGCCGTAAAACCGCTGACTTTAGGTTCTATCGGAGTCGTCATACTCGCATCCCGCCAAGAATGTGGTTGCCGATTAACAAAAGGACATCATTGCAAGTCCGCGTACGATACTTGCAGCCCACATTTGCGCTTTTGCGTGAGATCATAATTTTGCAGGCCGGGTTTGATCCTTATCAATCCCTTCGCCCGCCAAAGCGTTTCAATGGCATTGCCAAGTTATTTGCGCATCTGTCATTGGCTAGGGGTGCGGCATGAAGTTTCCTTCTGAAATGCCCCGCCTCAAAGGAAATCCTTTGACCAGGTGTATACAGGCTCTCAGAGATGCCCTCGCGGCGACACAGCGCCGAGATGCTTTCCTCACCTCGTAATCTCCTCAGCCGAAAAGGTCTCACGTGTCTTGCGGCGGATGTTTTTGACCAGCTTGTCAGTTGCGTCTTTCGATGTTGCGGGCTTCTTCGTCATCTAGATCTCCTAATCGATAAGATGAACCAGAAATCCTCCGTTGTCTAAATCCTCAAATCTATCCCACAGGTGCTGACGTCAGACAGGTGTCCGAAGGGCAGGGCGCGATCGTAGTTCGCGTTGAATAGAAATCGGGCACCTAGGTTTGAGCCACCGCATATAACGACTTAATCAACGCGCTCAGCGTGCAATGTTGTTGCTGGTGATTTCTGTCATCGCCCCACAAAGGCGGTCAACCTGTTCAATCGTGTTGTAATGCACCATCGAGACGCGGATGACCCCATTGTCATCATTTTCGCCCAATTCCTCAACTAGACGACGAGTGTGAAAATCGCCAAAGCGGATCGCGATGCCAAACTTGTCCATCGATTCTGTAAACTCGCCTGAATCCTGTCCGTCAATTTTGAACGCAATCGTTGGTACCCGGTTTGACCCTTGGTTTTGAGTGGCACCAATCACACGGACATCGTTGCGCCCGTTCAAGTAGGAAAGAAATCGTTCGGTCAGCATATCCTCGTGCTTCGCAATTACGTCGAAGGCCGTCTCCAACTTTTTGCGTTTGGACCCTGTGCCGCCCATATGTTCGCCAAGCGACGCTAGATAGTCGACGATTCCGACTGCGCTGAATGCCAGCTCATAGTTGGGGTTTCCCGGCTCAAGTTTCCCGGGCACTTTATCTTTGCCATAAAAATAGTGGTACTGGCCGTCCAGTTCCTCCAACAGATCATATTTGCCATACATCACCGCCACATGCGGCCCATAGCATTTGTAAAGGCTGAACAAGTAGTAATCGACATCCCATGCCTGTACGTCAATCGCTCGGTGCGGGGCATAGGCCACGGCGTCAACACAGATCTTGGCACCACGTTCATGCACAAACCTTGCAAAGTCGGCAATGGGGTTCACCTGACCCAGAATGTTGGAAACGTGATGCACACAGACCAATTTGGTGCGCTTGGTCATCAGCGCGTCCAGATCGTCAAGCCACAGCGCATAGGATTCGCGATCGACGGGCCAGAACTTTATCACCACTCCGTATTCGCGTAGCCGGTCCCATGGACCAATGTTGGATTCGTGGTCGGCAATCGAAATGATGATCTCGTCGCCCGGTGAAAACTGACTGCGCATTGCGTTGGCGAGAATCTGCACCAGCGCTGTTGTGGAGTGACCAAAAACGATTTCTTCGGGGCGGGTGGCGTTGACCATGGTCTGAATGGCCTGTCGGCCCTGCATTAACGCATCAGCCGCCGCGAGTGAGACATCGTAGGTTCCGCCAATCTGCACATCGCGGTGAGTCAGGAATTCAGTGATCTTGTCGATGGCCCCCTGAACGGTCTGCGATCCGCCTGCATTGTCGAAAAACACCCAGTCGCTTTTCAA
>NZ_JBHGAR020000019.1:0-63267 GCF_042611115.2 Sulfitobacter sediminivivens | reverse complement strand
TGAGGCAGGTACACCTGTCTCATCCACCCAGTGATTTGACGTCCCGGCCCTCGAAGTATCGCGATCAAGCGTGGTGCCAATGGCATGCGCCAAAGGAGTTTCTGTCCAATGACGAACCCTGCCCTTCCTGCCAACACCCCATTTCACAAACTACAGAAATTTCTGTCGGAGAATGGACCGGGTTTTCTGGTGTCTTGCGTTGTCGCCGCAGCAGCCAAGTTCATATCCGAACATTACGGTGCTCCCGCGATGCTGATGGCGCTCTTGCTGGGGATTGCATTTCACTTTCTTGCCGAAGAGGGCCGCTGCGTTCCCGGCATTGCGTTTACGTCGCGAACCGTTTTGCGCGTTGGCGTCGCCCTTTTGGGCGCGCGTATCAGCATCGAATTGCTGATTGGGCTTGGTCCTAAACTTATCCTGCTGGTGGTTGCCGGCGTGATCCTGACCATTCTCGTCGGGATGATTGGTGCCAGGCTGCTGGGCCGCGGCTGGCGCTTTGCATTGCTGACAGGTGGTTCTGTCGCAATCTGTGGCGCTTCTGCGGCGATGGCGATCGCTGCCATACTGCCCAAGAATGAACATTCCGAACGCAACCTGATCTTTACAGTGCTCGCTGTGACCGTGCTGAGCACAATCGCGATGATTGCCTATCCGATCATCACACAGGCGCTTGATCTGGACGATCTTGCAACCGGGGTTTTCCTTGGTGGTACGATCCATGATGTGGCGCAGGTTGTTGGGGCGGGTTTCTCTGTCAGCAACGAAACGGGTGAGACTGCGACCCTGGTCAAGCTGATCCGGGTGACAATGCTGGCCCCTGTGGTGCTGGTCTTTTCGCTGGTGATCCGCAGCTATGCGGAGGCCGACCCCGAGCAAGTCAAAGACGGCAAGAAACCCCCTCTGGTGCCCTTCTTTGTCGTGATGTTTCTGGTACTTGCGGCGATCAATTCACTTGGGTGGATCCCCGGCTTTCTGCAGAATACGCTGTCGGAATTATCCCGCTGGGCCCTGTTGATTTCCATCGCCGCGGTCGGCATGAAGACCTCGCTCAAGACCATTCTGGATGTGGGCGGCCAAGCGATTATTCTGATCCTCGCAGAAACCGTGTTCATCGCTGGATTTATTCTTTATGGCATCACCCACTTCACCGGCTAAGCACAGGAGCACCTTATGACAGGACCCGTCATTGATTTTCAGGCCAAAGCAGAAACCACCCAGCGCCGCCTTGCCGATCTGCCCGACCGCGTGGTTTCAGGTGATCCGCATCACACAACGACAATGCGGTTTACCAGCCCGGACAAAACGTTGATGGCCGGGACATGGACAAGCACACCCGGCAAATGGCATGCATTTTTTGACCGGGACGAGTTCTGTGTTTTTCTGTCCGGCCATGCACAGCTGATTTCGGAGGACGGACATGTTCAGGATTTCCGTGGGGGAGACAGCTTTCTCATCCCGAACGGTTTTCGCGGGTTCTGGAATGTGCTGGAAACCACGACAAAGCATTTTGTCATCCGGGACTATACCGCCGGCTGACTGAGATTGACCGCACCTTATGCGGCACCAAAGCCCGGCCGAACCACCAGCGCCGCGCGAGGCGCATTCAGTCGTCAGGCCCATCTTTATCGGGCGGCATTAAAGCAGCGTCTGTAATGGTCCGCGCGATGGACGCACTCAGTATGTCGTCTTCGGCTTTTTGCAACCGGATCAATAGCGCGGGCAATTTACCTGACGCTTTTGTCACACGCCTCAGAGCGGGACGTTCCACCGCATCATGCGCGCGCCCAAGCGCCAGCCCAAGATCGCGGGCCAATTCGGCCAGCGTCACGCTGTGCAAATCACGCGCCAAACTTAGCCCCTCGTCCTTTGCTTCGACAATGTAGCCTGCCTTGCGCAGCGCATCGATGATCGGTTCGCGCGACAAAAGGGGAATTGCTTCGGCCAATTGTTCCTGGGTTGTCGTGCCACCTTGCATTGCCTGACGACCAAAGGTTGCCAGCAGCGCAACCGCGACTTCCAGTGTTTCTGCAGGGGACAGCGACAGCCCTGTAAGAGGATCGCGCCTGCGCCACCAGTCGGGAAAGGACGCGGACAGAACTGCGCCAAGGATGATGACGGTCCATGACAAATACATCCAGATCAGAAAAATCGGGATGATAGCAACCGCCCCGTAGATCGTTGTATAGCTGGCACCAGAGGTCAAAAACGTATTGAACACCCAGCGCAAGACCTGAAACCCGAGCCCAGCAAAAACACCCCCGATCGCGGCGTCACGCAGACGGACCTGCCGGGCGGGGATCAAGATGTAGAGCAATGAGAACGCAACCGATTGTGTCAGCACGGCAAGTGTTGCCTTTAGCCAATCTGGGGTCAGCCCCACACTTGAGCCAAAGGCCGAGCCTTGGGCGAACTTCATCGCATCCGTCGTCAAGGTAAGGCTTGCCCCCAAAAGCAGCGGACCAAAAGTCAGAAGCGCCCAGAACACCAGCAGACGGGTCAAAAGTGGTCTGGGCCGGTCCACCCGCCACACCCGGTTCAGAGTGGTCTCGATCGTGGACAGCAACAGCACTGCCGTTATGGGAAGCGCAACAATGCCCGCAGCAGTCAGATTGCTTGCGTTGCGGGTGAACTCCGTCAGGTACGTCCTGATCTCATCGCTGGTCTCGGGTACCAGAATGCTTAGGAAAAGCTCCTCCACCTGCGCCTTGACCGGGTCGAAAATCGGAAAACCTGACAACACGGCAAATGCAATCACCAGAAGCGGCACTAACGCCAGAAGTGTCGAATAGGTCAACGCGCCTGCGGCCTGGCTCATCCCGTCATTGGCGAAACGACGAAGGGCAAACTGTGCAAAGCTGGTGATGTCAGAGAGAACGCTGAGGAACCGCGTCTTTCGCCAGTGATCCATTCGTGACTTCATGGGCTTCATCATCGTGTGATATCACGTTCCCTAAAATCTCATTCATGAGTTCTTTATGCGGCAAGGCTTAAGGACAGAGCATGCGGTGGTCCCAAACGGGTGCGTGACGCGATACCGCCTATTTCTGGCTGATCTCTTCGGTTTTGCGATCAGATTGCGGTGTGCCCAGCGTTGACCATGTGTCGTCGCGCGGCGGCGATGGTGGCGTTGCGCAGTCCCGGCGGTGGATGCTGACCTTTGCAATGAAGTTGGCAGAGATCGGAGCAGTGACAAACAGGAACGCCATGATCAGGATTTCATGAATTGAGGCTTCGCCCAAGACGAACGAATGGATCATCGAGGCCAGAAGCAGCATGCCGATTCCCACGGTCCCAACCTTTGTCGGGGCATGCAGACGCGTCATCGGGTCGTTGAATTTCAGCAGGCCAATCACGCCCACAACGGCAAAGAATGACCCTATCAGCAAACAGAGTGCGACAACATAGGTTCCAATAATCTGAGCGATCATTCGATGATATCCCCGCGCAGTAGGAACCGTGCCAAAGCAACGGTAGAGACAAACCCCAACATGGCAATGAGCAGCGAAACCTCAAAATAAATCTGAACGCCCAGGTTGATGCCAAGCACAATCACCAGACCCAGTGCGTTGATGACCATCGTGTCAAGCGCAAGGATCCGGTCACCGGGTGTGGGGCCGAGTATCAGCCGCACCATTGACAGGATCTGACCAAGGGCAAGTGCGACAAACGCAATGACCAGAGCGAAATCCAAAATTCCTGTTGCTGTCGTCATAGGAAAATCTCCTGAAGGCGGCGCTCGTAGCGGGATTTGATTTCGTCCCGGACGGCGTCAGCATCATCGGTGTGCAGCACATGTACCAACAGACTGTGACCCTCGTCTGAAAGGTCCGCAGACACGGTACCGGGGGTAAGGGTGATGGTCCCGGCAAGCACCGTAATGGCTTCGGGCTGGCGCAATTCCAGCGGGATCACGATCCACGCCGGTTTCAGCTTGGCATTCGGCACGGTCAGAACGATCCAGGCTACCTGAATGTTGGCGACCAGAATGTCCCACATCACCATAAGGCTGTACGTAATCATTTTGCTCGGTCGAAAGCTATTCGGTCTGTCCGGCCACCAGACGGATGTGCCCCAAGGTATGATAATCCCGAGTATGATGCCAAAAACGACCATTCCAGCAGAGATTTCATTCTGCAAAAGCGTCCAGACCACCGCCAGAATTAGCGTCAGAAACGGGTGCGGCATCAGCCAGTGAAAAGCGCGTGCCATGTCAATGGCCCTCCTTCGGCTTGCTCAGCTTGCCGGGCGTATCCACCACGGTCGAGATATAGGGCTCTGGCGCGAAAAGCTGTGCGGCAATAGTCGTTGTGTACCCATGCACCTGCCCCGCAAAAATCGTATGCAAGGCCATCAGCGATATCAGCCCGCCCACCGCGACATAAGACAAGGCGGCGGGGCGGGTCATCGCGGGCACCTCTTCCGTCTCATCCTTTGCATGGGCTTTCCAGAACAGAATGCTGCCAGCGCGCGAAAACCCCACGATACTGATCAGGCTGGACCCCAGCACAATCGCCCAGATCCAGACGACAAGGTCGGTGCCATAAGCGGCATCCAGCACCAGAAGTTTACCCAGAAATCCCGAAAGAGGCGGCAGCCCCGCCATCGCGATTGCACCCACGAAAAAGAATCCTGCCGTCAGCGACGTTCCGGCGACGGGGGGCTGCGGGGTCAGTTCCAGGTTCGCCCGCCCCGTTCGCACCAGATCCGAGATCAGGAACAATGCGGCCCCTGCCAAAGTCGAATGTACGATATAGTAAAGCGCCGCTGCGATGCCTGCCGGGTTGAAGAGCGAGATTGACACCATCACCATGCCCATTGATCCGATGACAGAAAAGGCCACCAGCCTGTCCAGCCTTTTGGCGGCCAAAACACCGACCATCCCGATGGCCAGCGAAATCAGTGCCGCAGGCAGCAACCAAAGATCATGCAGACCTGCGGTGACCTCAAGCTCTGGCGGGAAAATCATCGTGTAGACCCGGATGATCGCGTAGGCTCCCACCTTTGTCATGATCGCAAAAAGCGCTGCGACCGGTGCGGGTGCCTCTGCATAGCTTGACGGCAGCCAGAAATGCAGTGGCACCAGCGCTGCCTTGATCGCAAAAACCAGCAACAGCAATACGGCGGCAACGCGGATTCCCACCGTATCTTCCGGTCCGATCATGGCGACGCGGTTGGCTAGATCAGCCATATTCAGGGTGCCGGTTTCGGCATAGATTGAACCGAGGGCGAAAAGGAAAAGCGTTGAGCCGATAAGGTTGAAGAGCACATATTGAACGCCTGCACGAAGCCGCGCGTTGCCCCCTGCGTGGATCATCAGCCCGTAAGATGCGATCAACAACACTTCGAAAAAGACAAAAAGGTTAAAGAGGTCACCGGTCAGAAACGCGCCCATGATGCCCATCAGCTGGAATTGGAACAGCGCATGGAAATGCCGCCCCCGGTTGTCCCAACCGGACCCAACCGCATAAAGCAGCACGAAAAGCGCCAGCACCGCCGTTAGCAGAACCATCAGCGTCGACAACCTGTCCCCTACCAGGACGATGCCAAAGGGAGCGGCCCAATCGCTGAGCCGATAAAGCAAGATGGACCCGTCCGACACCTGCAAGGCCAGCCCTGCCGCAATGCCGATCAGTGCGAGCACGCCAGCCAAAGAAAAGGCGCGCTGGATGCCGATGTGGTACCGCGCGGCCAGCACGATGAACGGTGCCAGCAACGCGGGCAGAATAACGGGGGCGATGATCCAGTGGTTCATGATCTGCCCTCCGCCTTGGGGTCAGAGGCGTCGGTGGGATCGTCCACATGGTCATCGTCCGACCCCAGAAACGCCCCAAGGCCAATCATCACCACCACGGCCGTCATGCCAAAGGAAATCACGATCGCTGTCAGAACCAATGCCTGTGGCAGTGGGTCGGTATAAAGGGTCGCGCCGTCACGAAGGATCGGCGGGGCCCCCACGGTCAGACGGCCAGATGCAAACAGAAACACATTGACGGCATAGGTCAGCAGCGACATTCCCAGGATCACCGGAAACGTGCGCAACCTCAGCATCAGGTAAATGCCACCCGCGGTCAGGATGCCAATGGCGGATGCAACAAGAAGCTCCATTCACCCGCCCTCCTTTTCGTATGCGGTGGCATCGGTCGGCGGATCGTCCCGCGACGGGTCGATGTCCATCGGATGCTCGCTGTCGGATACATGCGCCCGCCGCGCGAGCCGCGAGAAGCTTTCCAGCGACAGCATCACCGCCCCGACGACAGCCAGAAACACGCCCAGATCAAATAGCGCCGCTGTGGCCAATTCGAATTTTTCGAACGGGGGAATGCGGACGTAGGTGAAATCGGAGGTCAGGAAAGGCTTGCCCACGAACCACGATCCAATGCCGGTCAGACCGGCAATCAGAACCCCTGCCCCGATCACCCCGTGATAGGGATATCTCAACCGCGACGAGGTCCAGGCAAAACCGCTGGCCATGTATTGCATCACCACGCCAATCGAAACAACGAGACCGGCGATAAAGCCACCGCCCGGTTCGTTATGGCCCCGCCAGAAGATATAGAAACCGACCAAAAGAACCACCGGCATGATGACCCGCGTCAGCACAACCATCATCATTGGGTGCACGTCGCCTGCGCGTGGCTGGTCGGGTTTGCGGTTCAATAACCGCGCACGCACCGGGCCATTCAGCAAGGTCTCGGTCAGCGCATAGATCAGCAACGCCGCGATGCCGAGAACGATGATTTCGCCGTAGGTGTCAAACCCCCGGAAATCGACAAGGATCACATTGACCACATTGGTGCCGCCGCCACCCTTGTAGGAATTGGCCAGATGAAATTCCGAGATCGGCGTATCAACCGCTTCGCGCAGAAGGAAATAATAGGCCAACGCAAATGTCCCCACACCGCCCGCGACCGCCACACCAGCGTCGCGGACACGGCGCAACACTGTGCTTTCAACCGGCGTCGTGTTCGGCAGGAAATTCAGCGCCAACAGCAGCAGGATGATCGTGACCACTTCGACAGTGAATTGTGTCATGGCAAGATCGGGCGCACTGAAGAACACAAATCCAACCGACACCATCAGGCCAACGATGCCGATCAGTATCAGTGACAAGAAACGGTTGCGGTGCAGCAGCACCAAACCGATAGTTGCAGCCACCAGCATGGACCACCCGGCAATCAGCAATGCGCCAGCAGGCTGCATGATGCGCGTGGGTGCCCCAATCGTGCCAGTGCTCCAGGCATGTAGCCCGGCGGCAAAAATCGCGATCGACCCGATGGCCGCATAGCGCGTGAATGCCCCGTTATGCAGCGGCAGGATCAGCTTTTGGGCCAGCCGGGCCGCCGCCTCGACGATGGCTTCAAAGATCACCTTGGCCTCAGGGCGCGGTGCGCCATCCCACAGGCGCAGCGCCGGGTTGAACACCGATAGCAGCAGCAAGCCACCAACGACGGCAATGACGGACATAAAGAGCGCTGGCACCAATCCGTGCCAAAGTTTGAAATGCGCAGTCGGCACCGCCGCCACATCGCCCAGCACAGAGGCCGTTACAAGTTTTACAAAGGGTTCGGCAAGGAACGGTGCGACGCCAATCACCACGACCGGCACCACCAACAATGCCGGAGGCAACCACAGACCCGCGCCCGGATCATGCGGTTTGGCGGGATAATCGTCGCGCACCGGACCCAGGAAAACATGACCGATCAGACGGAATGAATAGGCCGCCGAAAACAAGGCCCCAAAGGTTGCCAGAGCAGGCACCAGCAAAGGCACGCCAAAAAGCACCGTATGAGTGGCTTCTTCCAGCATCATTTCCTTGGATAAGAACCCGTTGAGCAGCGGTATCCCTGCCATTGACAAAGCCGCCAGTGAAGCAATGCAAAAGGTGACCGGCATCAGCTTGCGCAGGCCGCCCAGACGGCGGATGTCTCGGGTATGCGCTTCGTGGTCGATGATCCCGGCGGACATAAAGAGCGCCGCCTTGAATGTCGCATGGTTCAGGATGTGAAAGACCGCCGCCATCGCACCAAAGGCGGTACCTGTGCCCAAAAGCATTGTGATCAGGCCAAGATGGCTGACAGTCGAAAATGCCAGCAGTGCCTTCAGGTCATGTTTGAAGAGCGCAATCACCGCGCCAAGAACCATCGTGATCAACCCGGCGCTGGTGACGATCATAACCCACTCCGGCGTGCCGGATAAGACGGGCCACATCCGCGCCATCAGGAATATACCCGCCTTCACCATCGTGGCCGAGTGCAGATAGGCAGAAACCGGGGTTGGTGCCGCCATCGCATGCGGCAGCCAGAAGTGGAACGGAAACTGTGCCGATTTAGTGAAACAGCCCAGCAGGATCAGGATCAGGGCCGGCACATATAGCGGATCAGCCTGAATAAGGTCGCGGTTTTGCAAAATGACGCTCAGGTCATAGCTGCCGACGATCTGACCCAGAATCAGCATGCCACCGATCATCGCCAAACCGCCTGTGCCAGTGACCACCAAGGCCATCCGCGCGCCCTGGCGGCCCTCGGGCAGATGCTTCCAAAATCCGATCAGAAGAAACGAAGAGAGCGACGTGAGTTCCCAGAATATCAGCAAAAGCAGAATATTATCGCTTAGAACAATGCCCACCATCGCGCCCTGAAAGAGCAACAGGTAGGTGAAGAACTCGCCCATATTGTCATCGCGGCTTAGGTAGTGTCGCGCATAGGCAATGATCAAAAGGCCAATGCCAAGGATCAGCAGGGCAAAGAAAAAGCCAAGCCCATCCAGCATCAACGTGAAATTCAAGCCAAGCGAGGGCATCCAGTTCACCCGCGCCATCACGACTTCGCCTGCCAGCACAGTTGGCAGGTTGGTCAGCAGACCAACAAAGGCAGCGAGCGATACGGTGAATGTCACACCAGCACAGGCGGATCGGCCCGCTGAATTCATCACGCCTGGCAACAGTGCACCAAAGAATGGCAGAGCAACAATAATGAGGAGGGACACAAAAACTCCGGGTATAATCAGGATTCAAACATGCACAACACTGCACCGCATTTGCAATAGCGGTCCCGAAATTTCTCGCAAATGCGAAGGGCTGGCATTGATATGTAAACAAGGTTCCCCGCATGCGCTGCGGCGCTCCCGCATCTGTCCTTGTCGAAAGCGGCCCTTCCCCTTGACTTCAAGCCCTTCGTCCAAAGCGGTGCGTGGCGGACATTTTTAAGCGGTGCCGTGATGTGGGTAGATCGACGTACAAGTGTATTCTCGCTAATCTCAAAGGCCTATTTAGGTAGCCCCGTGTAGTCATCTTTCAGCCCAATGGAGACAAGGGCCGTTTGCATGGATCTGCGCATTTCTGAATCCTCGAAGGGAAATGCCGTAAAGAACGTTGCCACGGATGTGTCCGGCCTGCGTTCTTTCACTTTCTTTCCCCAATAGGCAGCCTTTTGTTCATCGCCACTGATCTTGGCAATCATCGCGGCAATCGTACCGATCAGAAAATGCGCGCCCGGTGCGCGCGCCCCTTTTTCTGCCCAAACCAGCGCATTGTCATAGTCTTCCAATTGCAGATAGGCCAACCCACGTGCGGCTTGGATCGCGTATAGAAACGGGTCCAGCGGGCTGAGCAAAGCGGCGTTTTCAAGTTGCTTTAAGGCGTCTGTGTTTCGGCCCGCCATCACGTCGGCCCAGCCATGTGCATAGAAACCTTGTGCGAAATTCGGGCTCAGATCAACAGAGCGATCAATCCACGGCATCCCTGCTTCCGGGTCGCCGTTGAGCCAATGCGCCCGCCCAAGGGTGAAATTTCCAAACGGATCCACCGGATCGAGTTCAACGCATTTTTCAGCAAATCGCCGGGCGTTTTCAACTTCCCGAGACCGTTCGTAAGAGTATTTCAGAAAGGCACTTTGAAAACTTGTGAACGACCGGGCAGCATAGGCTCTGGCAAAGCCCGGTTCCAGCGTGGTGGCCCGTTCAAAATGCCCCGCCGCTATCTGATTATCCGCCTTGTTAAAGCGGTACATATGCTGCAACCCCAGATGATAAACACTCCAGGCGTCGAGGTTTTCAGGCGGGCGCAGGCGCGCGCGTTCGGCTTCGTTCAAAGGCACATGCAGTTCCAGCGCTGAAATCACATGGGTTACGATGTCGTTTCTGGTCTGATTGACATCACTGATCGTGCCCGAAAATCGTTCGCTCCAGACAACTGCCTGACTTCGGGTGTCGGACAACTCGACCGAGACCGCAACCACAGCACCGAAAATTTCAACCAATCCGGTCAGGCAATAACTCACCCCCAGCGTGTCACGGATCACTGTCAGATCAGGATCATCCTGCCGGAAGCGAAATGTGGAACCGCGTGACACCACCTTTAGCCAGCGCAGGCGCGACAGGCATGAAATCAATTCAGCGGGGATGGCATCAGCGACCGCGCTGTGGCTTTCGGAATAACCCACCATCCGAAACGGCAGGATGGCAATCGATGGGCGTTCGGACGGTGTGACCACGTCAGTCGCTGTTGCGTGGTCATCGGGGACTTGAACGCGCGCGGACGCAAGTGTCACCACGGTTCCGACAAAACGCACGCCCCGGCCACGTATCGTGCGAATGTATCTCTGCGATACACCATCGTCGCCCAGAACCTTGCGTGTTGTCTTGATCACTGTGGAAATCGCCGCGTCAGACACAATCCGGGCATCCCAGACCTTTTCGATGATTTCGTCCTTTGTCACCACCCTGTCATGGTTCATCACCAAAAGCGCCAGCAATGCAAAGGCACGCGGTTCAATCGCCAGGTCGCGCCCCTCTTCGAGCAACAGCCCGCGATCGAGGTCCAGGGTAAAAAGGTCAAAACGGTAACGCATCTGCAAACATTATGCGCATCTGTGGGAAACGCCACGAAAAACTCAAGTTCTCCTCAAGCAGGCCTGCGGGCAGTCTGGCAGATATTGATCATTCAACAATGCTTCAAAGGAGAATTTGATATGCCACATTATGCAAACCGGTCCCTCGCGGCGATGGTTGCGCTTTCCATCGCCTGTGTTGCCACGCCTTCCCTTTCAGAAACGACGGAAGATAAAATTGCCCGCGCCCTCACGGCAGCGCCTGCGGACGTTACCGACGATGCCACGATCATGGATGTCGACGGAACGGTTCTGCGCAGCGGAACAAATGGGTGGGTTTGCCTGCCGGGCATTGGCCTGATACCCGGGGACACGCACCCGATGTGCAATGACGCCGTCTGGATGAAGTGGATGGCCGCCGCCGCGTCAGGAACTGCGTTTACAACGGACAAAGTTGGCTTTTCTTACATGCTGGCCGGCGATGCGATGGTTAACAACGACAACCCCATGGCTACTGATCCAAACGATGGCGGCGTCTGGGTTCAGGAAGGGCCACATCTCATGGTTCTGTTTCCGCAGACCGAGATGCTGGCCGGTATTCCCCGCAATCCCTATGATGGCGGCCCCTATGTCATGTGGGATGAAACTCCGTTGGTCCACATGATGCTGCCGCTCGACGCGAAACAAGCGCCAAATTAGATAACTAAAGACATCGCTGCCGATGTCTGCAAGTTTGTGACCCACATGGGAAACCCAATAAACAGACGTCTTATCGGCCATTTCAAACGGACCGGACGGGCACCATCCAGTTGTCCGCCCGGTCAAATAACTCTCCCCAAGCGCAGCTAAGAAAAGGAACTTTACATGTCAGCCAGCAAAACCATCAGAACCACAAAGGGGCGCGGGCGTCTTTATGACAACGTGCTTGACACCATCGGGGACACGCCGGTGATCCGGGTGAACAACATCCCCACACATGGGGCGACGATCTATGTCAAGGCCGAAGCTTTTAATCCGGCGGGATCGGTCAAGGACCGTCTGGCAGTGAACATCATCGAAGCGGCGGAACGCTCTGGCGCGCTGAAACCCGGCCAGACTGTGGTCGAAGCCACGAGCGGCAATACCGGGATCGGACTGGCGATGGTCTGCGCTCAAAAGGGCTATCCACTTGTCGTGACCATGGCCGATAGTTTTTCCATCGAACGCCGTCGCCTGATGCGTATGCTGGGTGCCAAGGTGGTGCTGACGCCGCGCGCCGAAAAAGGCTTTGGCATGTACCAGAAAGCTGCGGCACTGGCGGAAAAGCACGGCTGGTTCCTTGCGGCACAATTCGAAACCGCCGCCAATGCCGCCATTCACGAGGCCACCACAGCGCGCGAGATCATGGCCGATTTCGACGGATCTCGGCTGGACTATGTAGTCTCCGGGTATGGCACCGGTGGCACGGTCACAGGCATCTCGCGGGTTCTGCGCAAAGAGCGCCCAGACACCAAGATCATCCTGACCGAACCTGCCAATGCGCAGTTGATTGGCAGTGGCCATTCACAAGAACGCAGCGCCAACAATGCGCCCGCCAGCAGCCACCCGGCGTTTGAACCGCATCCGATCCAAGGCTGGACACCCGATTTCATCCCAGCCGTTCTGCAGGAAACGATTGATAAGAACGGCTATGATGATTTGATCCCTGTTGCCGGTGCCGATGGCATTCAATGCGCTCAGGACCTTGCCCAAAAGGAAGGCATCTTTACTGGTATCTCTGGGGGTGCCACCTTTGCCGTCGCATTGAAAGTGGCTGAAACCGCGCCAAAAGGTTCGGTTATTCTGTGCATGTTGCCTGATACCGGTGAACGTTATCTGACAACACCGATGTTCGAAAACATTGCTGAGGACATGGACGCCGAAGAGGTTGCGATCTCGCTCTCTACGCCTGATGCGCAAATGGGCTGAGCGGACAAAGTCTGATGGATGTTTTTGAAACGGCATATCTTCGCGCAACGGCATACAGGGCTGATGTGGCCAATCAAAAGGTGCGGCCACATCAGGGTTATGCCGAAATGCGTGACAGGTTCGCGGCCCCTTTGCCGGAAACGGGCAGCCCCGACAGTGCCGTTATTGAGGAACTGGCAGACCTTGGTGAACCCGGCCTTATGCACACGACCCACCCGAGGTTTTTCGGATGGGTGCTGGGTGGCTCCTCGCCGGTGGGCGTTGCGGCGGATTGGTTGGCGTCTGCCTGGGGGCAGAATGCGGTGATGCACACAACCTCGCCCACCGCCGCAGCGGTGGAAGAAACTGCTGCAGGCTGGCTGCTCGACATTCTTGATCTTCCACGCACCTCGGCGGTGGGTTTTGTCAGCGGTGCCACAATCGGCAGCTTTACGGCGCTGGCTGCCGCGCGCGGAGAATTGCTGCGCCGACACGGGTGGGATGTCGAGGCCCACGGGCTTTTTGGGGCCCCTCAGGTGCACGTCTTTGTCGGTGACGATTTGCACACGTCTGTCTTGTCGGCGCTGCGGTATCTCGGGTTCGGCAATCAGCGGCTCATCCGGGTCGATACTGATGCGCAAGGTCGGATGCGGGTCGATGATCTGGCGCGCAAATGTGCGTCGGCCACGGGGGCCAAGCTGATCATCGCACAGGCAGGCCAGATCAACACTGGTGCCTTTGACCCGTTTCTGGCGATTGCAGAGATTGCCAAAGACAATGAAGCCTGGCTGCATGTGGACGGTGCTTTTGGGCTTTGGGCCCGCGCCGACCCCGATTTGTGCGGCCTGACGAAAGGCGTCGAAAGGGCCGATTCATGGGTGGTTGACGGACACAAATGGCTGCAGGTGCCATTTGATTCCGGCTATGCTATCGTGCGCGATGCACAGGCGCTGCAAAACGCCATGGCAATTTCCGCCAGCTACCTACCAGCGCAGGGGCCGGGTGACAGGCTGCCGTCGTTTCTGGTGCCTGAATTGTCACGCCGGGCACGCGGTTTGCCAACTTGGGCCGCGCTAAAATCCCTCGGGCGCAGCGGTGTTATCCAGATGGTGCGCGATCATTGCGCCCTTGCGCGCCAGATCGCCCGGGGCATGCAGGCGACACCAGGCATTCAGGTGATGAACGATGTGGTGCTCAATCAGATTATCTTGCGCTTCGGTCATGACGACGACGGGACTCAGCGGCGCAAAGCCTATGCCATTGGTGTCATTGACCACTTGGTGCAGGAGGGCCTCATTTTCGTCAGCGGTGGCCTTTGGCGCGGCGAATGGGTCATGAGAATATCCGTGATTTGTGGGGCCACTTCGGTGCAGGATGCAAATATCGCAACTGAGGCGATCCGCGCGGCCTGGATGCATATCTCAGCATCACTCCCGTCGGATCAGGTAGCAACCCGATGAACAGGAACCGCGTCCCATGGTAACACAGCGCGCACAACGGCAACTCGCGGCGATCATGTCTTTGGACGTTGTCGGATTTTCTCGTCTGATGGGCGTGGACGAGGCCGGGACGCTGGCGGTTCTCAAAAAGCTGCGCAGGACCATCGTTGCGCCACAGGTGACCAACCACCATGGGCGCATTGCCAAGCTGATGGGCGATGGCGCGATCGTGATATTTTCAAGTGTCGTCGATGCGGTGCTGGCCGGCATTGCGATCCAGCAGGCGATGCCCGGCTTTAACGACGGCGTTTCCGCCGAGATGAACATTGCCCTTCGCATCGGGATCAATCTGGGTGATGTGATACTGGAAGGCTCAGATATCTATGGCGACGGTGTGAATGTCGCGGCGCGCATCCAAGAGGTCTGTACGCCCGGCGGCGTCGCGCTGAGTGCGACGGCACACGAGCATGTATCGGGTAAAGTAGACGCTGTATTTGCGGACGTTGGCGAACGGGTCTTGAAAAACATCACCCGCAAGGTCCGGGTGTTTCGCTGGCCCGACGTTCAGACCGCCGATCCCGCGCACAGGCTTGCATTACCTGACAAACCGTCGATTGCGGTCCTGCCGTTTGACAACATGTCCAGCGACCCCGATCAGGATTATTTTGCCGATGGGGTGGTCGAAAGCCTGACCGCCGCTTTGTCGCGGATAAGGTCGTTCTTTGTGATCGCCCGAAATTCAGCCTTTGCCTACAAGGGCCGCCACATGAATGTCATCGACATTGGACGTGAATTGGGTGTGGGGTATGTGCTTGAAGGTTCGGTGCAGCGCGCAGGGGGTAAACTGCGGATCACCGTTCAGCTGATCGAAACCACTACCGGCGCACATCTGTGGGCCGAAAAATATGACGGCGCAGACAGTGAACTTTTCGATCTTCAGGACCGGATCACCGAACAGGTCGCCGGGGCCTTGCAGCCCTCGATCCAAAAGGCAGAAATTGACCGCGCCATGCACAAAAGACCGCATGACATGGGCGCTTATGACTATGCGATGCGCGCCATCCGCCATGTGTGGATGCAGGAACAAGAGGAAGCGTCGCTTGCGTTGGAATTGCTTGAGAAATCTCTCAAGATCGACCCGGATTATCCGCTGGCACTGGCGCTCTCGGGTTGGTGCTGGGCGCAGCATTCGGTCTATAACTGGACCGAAGACATCGAAACCGCCAAAACCCGCGCTCTTGATCTGGCGGAAAAAGCGGCAGGGTTTTCGGCAGATGATCCTCTGATCCTGTCCGTGCTTGGCGTTGTGCATACCTTTGCGCGCAATCACGGCACCGCTCGGATATTGCTGGAACGGGCGATCACACTTGACCCCAATTCCGCCTGGGCGTTGAGCAGGTTGGGCTGGCTTGAAGTCTACGCCGACCGCCCCGAAGCCGCCTTTCAACATTTCGAGCACGCCATGCGGCTAAGCCCGCTTGATCCGATGAATTTCAACAATCTTGTCGGGATGGCCAGCGCGCATCAGATATCCGGCGATTACAGCGCGTCGGCAAATCTCTTCCAGCGTGCACTGATGGAAAGGCCCAGTGCCTTTTGGATTCACCGCAATCTGGCCCCGGCGTTGCTGGCGGCGGGCCGCGTCGCAGAAGCGGAAGCTTCAAAAGACATCATGCTGAGGGCCTATCCCGACATGAGTATCAAGCGGTACAAAGACGCCATGGTTTTCTCTCCGGAAGCGTTGGAAAACTTTTCCGTCTATCTGCGTAAATTGGGCATACCTGAAGAATAGACACGGAGCACGCAGACCAGCGGCGTTACCTTGGGCCGCAGGGTACACTTGCACCGTTCTAGATTGGAAAATTCTCAAATTCTGCGTCGCTGCTTTCTTCTTCCACAGGATCATTGAGCCAGGCTTCTGCCGCCTTGGCATCGGCAAGGGCAAAGCTCTTTATTGCAAGTGACGGAATGACGGCCCCTTCGAACTCTGCTGCAGTTCGGATCCACGCGGCATCCGAGAGCACCGCACATTTGTCGAACCTGCTGGTGAGGCTGAACAGATTTGGCATTCGTTGAAACTCGACCGCCATCGCACCCAAAGTCGGGATTTCGAAGTCCGAGATCGTATACAGCATTTTGCCGTGGGTGATGCCCTCGGATTCCTCAATAAGGTGATCGAGCGCTGCCTGCATTTCTGCTGCGTCGAGGACACCTGAAAGCTCGATATCAATGCGGTTGGCCGATGGTTTCGAAACGTTCAACATACTTAGAATCCTTTTCTTTATGTTGGGCAGCATGGGCGATTTGGCGCTGGGTGTTATTGATGCAGGTCAACAGCTGCCCATTCAGGTGCATTTAGACTTACTCAGGCCTATGTGCTGCGCGCGATCTGGTGGCGGTTCCGCATCCGCGGCTGACGATCCGTGACATTTCGCAGTGTCGCCAGACCATTTCGGTAACTAAGCTTGGCCGGGAAACATAACTGAACAGAAGGATTTCATCATGAGAAAAGTAGCGCTGACAATCGCATTGACGCTTGCCGCTGGCACCGCACTGGCCGACGTTGAGGTGGGCATCACCAAGGACATGCCATCGGTCACCGTGCAGACGCGCAACGGTCCGGTCGAAATCGACAGGATTCAGGATACGACGCACGAGATTGGCGGCGATTGGGCGCGCACCTCGCGTCCCTGCCCCGACTTCTGTATCCAGCTGATCACCCCGACGGAAGGCGTGGCCACCATCGGCGAATTGGAACTGATCGAAATGCTTCAGAACCCTGACAATGTGGTGGTGGACAGCCGCACCTCGGACTGGTTTCAGGGCGGCACGATCCCCGGCGCGATCAACATCCCCTATACATATATTCTTGACGAATTGAGTACGCTGGGATGCGAGCCGGATTTTGAAGGGTGGGATTGCGAGAACGCAAAACGCGTGGCGCTCTTTTGCAATGGCATCTGGTGCGGCCAGTCCCCCACGGCAATCCGCAGCATGGTCAAGGCGGGATATCCGGCGGACCGCATCTTCTATTACCGGGGCGGCATGCAGATATGGCGGTTGCTCGGGCTGACCGTGACCGGCGAGGAATGAGGTCGTCAAGCAAGCGTATAAAGACACTTTGCGTTTTTCTACGCGGCTGGGATCATAGGAGAGAGCCGCTTGACCGATAAACATCCGCACGGTTTTGATTATCGGCTAGAGGTTTTCGAGCTGCACACGTAGTTTGCGCGCGAACAGTCAAAAAGGTCCCTTTGCCATGTCGCAAACATTCACCACCTCCCGCATCCTGCACTTTGGCGATTGCGATATTTCCGGGACGGCGTATTTCCCGTCGTATCTCAACATTTTGAACGGCGTGAACGAAGAGTTCTTTGGCCATCTCGGCTTTCCGTGGAACGAGATCATCTGGAAAGAGCGCTGGGGCACGCCGACGGTGCATTTGACCTGCGATTTCTCGAAACCGTCGCTCTTTGGGGACGAGCTTGTTTTCACGTTGAACGTGGTCAAGCTGGGGCGGTCTTCGGTAACGCTGGCCCACTCCATTGATTGCGGTGACGAACACCGATGGAACAGCACGCAGGTGCTGGCCGCCAGTGATCTGGTCAAGCATACCTCGATGCTCTGGCCCGACGCGGTGCGCGAGGCGCTGGCGGCCTATCTTTAATACATGTGTTTAAGAAACGTCGTCCTCAGGCGTCGCTTCTAAGCCGATCAATGATGCTTGGCGCTGTGACAGTGCCGATGCGTTTGCCGTCCTCTGTCACATCAAGGCGCGCATTGGTCCCCTCAAGCTGCGCGATCAATTCGGCAACCGGGGTTTCGGCATTCACAGATGGGGACGCGGCCCCGGATGCCTTTCCCATCACATCGCGCGCGGTGAGCACGCCGAGCGGGTTCATGTTGGCGACGAAATCGGCGACATAGTCGGACGCCGGGTTCGAAAAAATCTCGCGCGGGGTGCCGATCTGTACGATCCGTCCGCCTTCCATGATGGCAATGCGCCCGCCCAGTTTGAACGCTTCGTCCAGATCGTGGCTGACAAAGATGATCGTACGCTTGAGGTCGCGTTGCAAGTCAAGCAGTTCGTCCTGCAATCGTGTCCGGATCAAAGGATCAAGCGCGCTAAAAGGTTCGTCCATCAGCAAAATCGGCGCTTCCGTCACAAAGGCACGGGCAAGACCCACGCGTTGCTGCATGCCTCCGGACAATTCGCCCACTTTGCGGTCTGCCCAATCGGCCAGACCGACAAGTGCCAGCTGCTTTTCGGCACGCTCAAGGCGTTCCTTTTTCGGCACGTCAGACAGTTCCAGCGCCAATGCCACGTTGTCGCGCACGGTGCGCCACGGCAGCAGGCCAAATTGCTGAAACACCATCGACACGCATTCGCGGCGGACCTGGCGCAGGTCACTTGCCGAACAACTTTGTACATTGGCCGACCACGCGCCGTCGTGCACGTTCACATGGCCGCGCACCACCGGGTTCAACCCGTTGACCGCGCGGAGCAATGTCGATTTTCCAGACCCGGAAAGTCCCATGAGGACAAGGATCTCACCCTCTGCGACGCTTAGGCTACAGTTGTGAACACCCAGAACCTGGCCTGTTGCCGCCTCAACCTCAGACCGGCTTTGGCCCTCGTCCATCAGCGGCAATGCCTTCTCAGGCTTGTCGCCAAAAACGATTGAGACGTTGTCGAATTCTACAGCTGTCGTCATTTGTCACCCACCCGCAACATACGGTCCAACATGATTGCAACCACCACAATGATAAGACCGGATTCAAACCCCAGCCCGGTGTTCACCTGGTTCAGCGCCCGCACCACCGGCACGCCCAGCCCGTCCGCCCCGACAAGGGCCGCGATCACCACCATCGACAAGGACAACATGATGGTCTGGTTCAGGCCCGTCATGATCTGAGGCAGCGCATAAGGCAATTCAATCTTCCACAATGTCTGGCTCGGTTTCGCCCCGAATGCCTCGGCCGCCTCAAGCAGGGATTTGGGCGTTGATGAAATCCCAAGCTGGGTCAGGCGGATCGGGGCGGGCAGCACAAAGATCACTGTGGCGATCAGGCCGGGCACCATACCGATCCCAAAAAACACAATCGCTGGGATAAGATAGACGAATGTTGGCAGCGTCTGCATCAGATCAAGCACCGGACGCATAAAACGGTAAAGACGCGGGCGGTGCGCCGCCGCAATGCCGATGGGCACACCCACACCCATACACACCACACATGCCGACAGCACCAGCGTCAGGCTTTCTGTGGTTTCCTCCCAATAGTCCTGATTGAGAATGAAAAGGAACCCCAGCACCACAAACACTACCGTTTTCCAGTTGCGCTGGATCACCCATGTCAGACCTGCAAAGGCTGCTATGATGATGAAGGGATGGGGCGTTTGCAGCACCCAGAGGATCGCTTCAATCAACCATTCCATCGCCGTGGCCATGCCATCAAAGAACCATTCGCCATTGATCTGCAGCCAGTCGAGCGCATCTTCGGCCACGTCCGCGATCGGTATTTTGTTATCGGTGAGCCAATTCATGTGTGTCCCTCAAAGATGGTCTAGGCAATCGAATGTGAAAAAGCCCGCCCAATACGGCGGGCGGGCTTTGTCAGTCATGTGGTAAATTTACTCCAGCGCCGCCTTTGCAGCTTCCAAACCGTCGCTACCGTCGAGGTGCGTGACACCGGCAAGCCATGTGTCAAGAACTCCGGCATTGGCCTTGATCCATTCCGCTGCGGCCTCATTTGGCTTTTTGCCATCGTCCAGAATCGCGCCCATGATTTCGTTTTCCATGGCAAGGGTGAATTCCATGTTGTTCAACAGTGCGCCCACATTCGGGCATTCAGCCACGTATCCGGCGCGGGTGTTGGTATAAACCGTGGCACCGCCAAGGTCCGGGCCAAAGAAATCATCGCCGCCTTCGAGATAGGTCAGTTCAAAGTTGGCATTCATCGGGTGCGGTTCCCAGCCCAGAAACACGACGGGATCGCCCTTGCGATCAGCGCGGGCAACCTGCGCCAACATGCCCTGTTCAGAACTTTCGACCACTTCGAAGTCTTTGAGATCAAAGGCGTTCGCGTCGATCATCGACTGGATCAGACGGTTGCCGTCATTGCCGGGCTCAATGCCGTAGATCTTGCCTTCCAGCGCTTCGAATTGTGCGGCGATGTCAGCAAAGGTTTTGATGCCCATGTCGGCAGCAGCTTTGTTGACGGTCAGCGTATATTTTGCACCCTCAAGGTTTGCGCGGACCGTATCAACGGTGCCTGCTTCGCGGTAAGGGGCGATGTCAGCTTCCATCGTTGGCATCCAGTTGCCCAGGAAAACGTCAATGTCGCCTGCTGCCATGGATGTGTAGGTCACAGGCACCGACAGGATCTTGACCTCGGTCTCATATCCCAGCGCATCCAGCACGACAGAGGCAGCCGCAGTTGTTGCGGTGATGTCGGTCCAGCCCACATCAGAAAAGGTGACTTTTTCACAGCCTGCAGCGGCCACAGATGTGGCAACAGTCAGGGCAAGTGCAGATGTTGCAAGCAAGCGTTTCATGGCGTTGGTAACTCCCAAAAGGATTTTTATTGATTGGTGAGCCAATAAAAAGCCATCCGCCATTGTATTGCAACTAGAAATGTCTTTGCTACATTCCTTTGCTTTGTGGATGACCGGGCCCCGACGAAACGGCGCGCAGGCATATGGTGGCACCTCTCGCTTGCGCCCGACCCCTTCCCGGCCCTAGTATTCCACTCATTATTTAACTGCATCGGATTGTTCATTTGACTGCCGCCCCCCGTCGAACAGGGTCTCGCACCCTCTTGCGCAATCTGCGTCTCATCTCTGGTTTGTATCTGCTTGGGTATGTGACATCACACCTGATCAATCTCAGTCTGGGCCTGATCTCAATTGAAGCAATGGATGCGGCGCGCCCGTATCTGTCGGGGATATGGGGCACCGACGTGACGCGGCCGATCTTGTTGACGGCACTGCTGGTCCATTACGCGATTGGCCTGTGGTCGGTCTATGAACGGCCCCGTATCGGCGGCACCGTTCAGGATCTGGTGCAGGCGCTTTCAGGTTTGGCTGTGATCCCCCTTTTGTCGATCCATGCCGTTGGCGTGGTCATGTTGCAAAGGGTGGGGGTCGATGTGGATTACGACCTTATTGTGCGCATCTTTTGGCTGAGTAATCCGGGATATGGGCTGATCCAGGTGCTGTTGTTGTCCGTTGTCTGGGTCCATGGTGCGGCTGGGTTTTTCATGTGGCTCCGCTCAAAACCCGCGATTGCATCGGCGTTGCCCTGGATTTACCCGCTTGGGGTGGCGGTTCCTGTTCTGGCCTTGCTGGGATTCACTGCTGCGGGCCGGATTGTTCTGGCCTCGGGGATCGGCCCCCAAGTCGTACAAAGCGAAATTGCACCGGGGTATGCTGCCCCTGAAATACCTTTTGCCTTGATCATGCAGATCCAGAGTTCGGTGATTTGGGGGTCTGTCGTCTTGGGGTTGCTTGTGCTTGCTGCGCGCCTAATACGGTTTTCGTTGGCCAGGCCTGCGTTGATCCACTTGAGGACAAAAGATGTGGGGTCCTTTGAGGGGGACACCGGGCAGACATTGTTGGACGCGTTCCGCACGCACGGACAGCCCCATGCGAATTTGTGCTCTGGTCGCGGCCGATGCGGAACCTGCGCCGTGCGCATCCTGAAAGCCGAGACGGACCTGACGGCCCCGTCGGCACTGGAACGCGCCACATTGGACCGCCTGAAATTCGGTGGCGATGTGCGGCTCGCCTGTCAGCTGCCCCTGACCAGCGGCGGGGCGTTGACGGTCGAAAGGATAAATGAGCCGGACTTCAGCTTTCATGAAGAGGAGAAAACACAGGATTCTCCACCGCAGGTGTCCGCATGATGCGCCTCATCTTTGCCGTGACCGCATGCCTGACTTTCTGGCTGGTTCCCGTGGGTGCATCGGCCCAGAACGCGGTGATCACTGATCCGTCTGCCAATGATCTGCACGAATTCACCCGCCTCTTGTCGGACGAACGCATACAAAACTGGATTGCGACCCAGGCGGATGATGCAAACCTTGCAGATACCACACGATCTCAAACCATGCGCGATCAACTGGTCAGGGTGTTGGACCAGACCCGTACCCGGATGGGCGATATTGCGCAGGCCTGGCAGGTATTGCCCACGACACCTGGACTATTTGCAGAACAGTGGCGCACCAAGCTGAACTCAGGCAAGCAGGTGCGCGGACTGACCTTTGTGATGATCTTTCTGTTTGTCGGTGCCGGGCTTGAATGGCTTTTTCGGCAATATACCAACGCCCTAAAGCTGCGGATTGAACTTCACCGTGTCGAAACCATCCGGGGCCGCATTGGTGCCGCCTGTTTGCGCGCGCTGATTGCGCTGGCTGGTCTGGCGATCTTTGCGCTTGGCAGCATCGGCGCTTTTGCGGCTTTTGACTGGCCGCCTGCCCTCGAAGGGTTTGTCCTTAATCTGCTGGTTGTCATCTTTTCAGTGCGCGCCATTCACAGCGTGCTGGTCCTGTTTTTGGCCCCATCGGTGCAGGAATTGCGGCTGCTGCCCCTTGGCAATCGGTTTGCCAGAAACCTCAGCAGGGTACTTTTGTGTCTCACGGGTCTCTTTGTGCTGGCGGCATCGCTTTCAGGTACATTCCCCCGTGTGACGGGTCTAGCGCTTGACTCAGCACACGCGCTTGGCGTCAGGCTGGTGCTGGCGGCCGTGGCACTTGTCGCCACGTATATCGCGATTTTTGTCACGTTCCGCTGGGCCAAGCCGCTCAGCAAGCCCGCGCGCATGTGGCGGCTGTATCTGGCGGTGCTGGCCACGTTGGCCTTTGGTGCATTGGTGCTGGGTCAGGTCGCGCTGATGTGGACGCTGGTGCTGATCGGTCTGTTGATCCCCAGCTTGCGGTTGCTCAGAATTTGGGTCGACGGCGCATTCGAACGTGCTCAACCCCCAGAGCTCGCCGCGGTTTTGCCGCTGACCGACGAGGCCGATGAGCAGATCGAGTTCATTGAAGAGGCAAGTTCCCTGCCCCACCCTTACGAAAGTTACCGCCCCATCGCGCAACGGCTGGTGCGGTTCATCGCCCTGTTTGGGGTTGGCATTGCGATTGCATTGATCTGGGATCTGCGGGTGTTTGAGCGTGCGGCGTCCCCGACGCTTGCGGGCAAAACCGTCGCTTTGTTGATCGACAGCGCCGTTGCACTGTTGATTGCCGATCTGGTTTGGGTCTGGGCCAGTTCCGCGATTGATCGCCGTCTTGATGCCTATCAGCCGCCCGAACCGGGCACCGCACCGGGACCAGAAGCGCGGATGGCCACGCTGTTGCCGCTGCTCCGGGTGACATTGATGATCACGTTATTGGCCATGGTTGCGATGTCGATCCTGACCTCACTTGGGGTTAATGTGGCACCGCTTTTGGCCGGTGCCGGGGTTGTTGGCGTGGCCATCGGCTTTGGTGCGCAATCGCTGGTCAAGGACGTGGTGTCGGGGATATTTTTTCTCATCGACGATGCCTTTCGCGTTGGCGAATATGTTGAGATCGACAATCTGCGCGGCACTGTCGAACGTATCTCGATCCGGTCGCTGCAAATCCGACATCACCGCGGCGCTGTGCACACACTGCCCTTTGGGGAGTTGCGCCATCTGACCAACCATTCGCGCGACTGGGTGATTATGAAGCTCGAATTCCGCGTCCCGTTTGATACGGACCTGAAGCTGGTGAAAAAACTGATCAAGACCATTGGTACGCAACTGAAAGAAAACGAAGAATACGGTGCCAGCATCCTTGAGACCCTGAAATCACAGGGGGTGCGGCGGATGGAAGAGTTTAACATGGTGGTGGGCGTCAAGTTCATGACCCGCCCCGGCGAGCAATGGCTGGTGCGCCGTGATGCCTATCAAATGGTGCGTGATGCGTTTGACGCCAACGGGATTCGGATGGCCGAACGGAACGTCAAAGTTGAGGTGGCAGGCTCTGAAACGATGACAGATGCAGAGCGTCAGGCAGTTGCGGGGGCTGCACAACAGGCCATTGAACGCCAGATCGGACCGGGCGCTCCGATCCCGGATGAACCCTGAAGGACCGCTGCGCGCACCTGACGCAGTGCAACTTGCTTTCGTTTGCCGGGCGAACTGCTATGATGGTTCAGCGAACAGAAAAAACATAAAGGCTGCCTCCTATGAGCCTGTCCCGGAACAGTTCAGAATTCACCCGTTGTGCCGACTGCAACATCCGCTACCGCGCGGTGTGTTCAACATGTGATTCCGATGAATTGAGCAAGCTGGAAGACATCAAATATTACCGGACCTATGATCCCGGACAGCCGATTATGTTTGAAGGTGACGAGATGCATTTTGTGGCTTCAGTGGTCACCGGTGCCGCAACATTGTCGCGCACATTGCCCGATGGGCGGGTCCAGATGGTCGGTTTGATGCTGCCATCTGACTTTATCGGCAGCCCCGGCCGCAATACGGTTGGCTTTGATGTCACGGCCATCCAAAAGGTGACGCTGTGCTGTTTTCGGCGCAAGCCTTTTGAGGCACTGGTGGCCGTCACCCCGCATATCGGACAACGCCTGCTGGAAATGACGCTGGATGAATTGGATGTCGCACGCGAGTGGATGATGCTGCTCGGCCGCAAAACGGCACGCGAGAAAATCACTTTTTTGCTGGCGCTTATCGCGCGACGCACGGCAGACCTGCATATGAAAGAAGTGTCGGATGGCCTGGAATTCGAGATGCCAATGTCACGCGAGGCAATGTCGAACTATCTGGGGCTTACCATTGAGACTGTCAGCCGCCAGATGACCGCCCTGCGAAAGGATGGTCTTATAACACTGACCGGCACACGCAGCATCAAGATCCCTGATATGGCGCGGTTGAAAGCCGAAACTGGAGACGAAGAGATCGCGGGCAAGTTCTAGCTTATCTGCACATTTCCGGGCCTCGGCCCTAATGTGCAAACAGGATCGGCAGCCCGGCCTTTTCCAACATGGTCCTCGTAGTGCCGCCAAAAAGCACCTCGCGCAGGCGAGAATGTCCATATGCGCCCATCACGATCATGTCACAGCCCATTTCCTGCGCTCGTTGGCCCAGCGTCTCAGCAATTGTGGATTCTGTACGGGTCATGACGGCTACTTCGCATTTTACGTTATGGCGGGCCAGGAACTGCGCAAATGCACCACCGGGGTCCGACCGATCAGGCGCGTCCTTTGAGGGGTCTACCAGCGCCACATAAACCTTTGCGGCCTTTTGCAGGAACGGCATTGCCAGCCGCGTCGCGCGCAGCGCCGTGGGGCTTTCATCCCAGGCCACCATGATGCTGTTTGCGGGTGCAGTAACTGCCACGTCCGAGGGCAACATCAACAATGGTGCATCCGCATCAAAGAGGATCGTTTCTGCGATCCTGCTGGAATATCCTGCCTCTTCACCAGAGGGGCGCACCTGAACAACCAGATCGCTGAACCGGATGTGGCGAATGATGTCAAAGGCCATGCCTGATGTGAAACAGGCGACAGGGTCCACGTCCCATCTGATGTCTTCTCTCATCAACCGGGCCGTGGCATGATTTGCCAATGCATCGGCACGGTCCTGGGCATCATCAAGCCCGATCGAGGCCGGCACCGCATCAATGGCACCGAACATCACACCGGCTTGCGCAAAACCGATGCCAAGCGTCAGAACCTGCAGATGTGCGTCGCATGTGCGGGCAAATGCAATTGCTGCGTCAAGCTGTTCATCTGCGCTGCTTTGATGGGTCAGAATCGTTGTGAGCGTCTGAATAGACATGGTTTTCCTCCCCTGGACGCCATTCGAGTGAGTCTGACAGAAATTGTCGCCACTTTCTTTGACCTTACCCCAAAACAAAGCTCTGAATTATTGACACAGATCAAAGACCCTTTTGTCCGAGGCTGTCATTTCTGCCCCCAATACGCACTGCTGACGCTACCCAGAGGGCCAACCATCTGGCGTGCGGCGCAAAAAGGGGACAAGATATGACGTCTGATTATGTCAAATTGATCGCGCTTGCGCTGATCACGGTATTTGCGGCCATCGGGGCCGACTGGGGTCGGGATCTGGCCTATCAGGTGCATGCGTTGCTGATCATGGCAATCGCGGCAGGCATGTTCATCTGGGTGTTGCGCAACACGGACGAGCCCCCACGCAGTGGCATTGATGCCAACGGCTATATGGACGATGTGGTGCGCGCAGGCGTCATCGCTACCGGGTTCTGGGGCGTTGTCGGATTTCTGGTCGGCACGTTCATTGCCTTTCAACTGGCGTTTCCGGCGCTCAACTTTGAATGGGCGCAACCCTATGCCAACTTTGGCCGTCTGCGCCCGCTTCATACATCGGCGGTGATTTTTGCCTTTGGTGGCAACGCCCTGATCATGTCGTCGTTTTATATCGTGCAGCGCACCTGTGCGACGCGGCTCTGGGGCGGGAACCTGCGGTGGTTCGTGTTCTGGGGCTATCAGCTGTTTATCGTGCTGGCCGCCACCGGGTATCTTCTGGGATCTACTCAATCCAAGGAATACGCCGAGCCGGAATGGTACGTCGATATCTGGCTGACCATCGTTTGGGTCTCCTATCTGGTGATCTACATGGGCACACTTATCAACCGGCGCGAAAAGCACATCTATGTCGCCAACTGGTTCTTCTTAAGCTTCATCGTCACCGTGGCGATGCTGCATCTGATCAACAATCTTTCGCTGCCGGTCTCTGTCTTTGGCTCCAATTCAGTTCAGCTGTTTTCGGGCGTGCAAGATGCCATGACACAGTGGTGGTACGGCCATAACGCGGTGGGCTTTTTCCTGACGGCGGGTTTCCTTGGTATGATGTACTATTTCGTGCCCAAGCAGGCGGGCCGGCCTATCTTCAGCTATAAGCTGTCGATCATCCACTTTTGGGCGCTTATTTTCCTTTATATCTGGGCTGGTCCCCACCACCTGCATTACACGGCCCTGCCCGATTGGGCGGCGACCCTTGGCATGGTTTTCTCGATCATCCTCTGGATGCCAAGCTGGGGTGGCATGATCAACGGCCTGATGACGCTGAATGGTGCCTGGGACAAGCTGCGGACCGATCCGATCATTCGGATGATGGTGATCAGCCTCGCGTTCTACGGCATGTCGACCTTTGAGGGTCCGATGATGTCGATCCGCGCGGTCAATTCGCTGTCGCACTACACCGACTGGACCATTGGTCACGTACACTCAGGCGTCCTGGGCTGGAACGGTATGATCACCTTTGCAGCGCTGTATTTCCTGACGCCAAAACTCTGGGGTCGTGCGCAAATGCATTCGATGGCCGCGATCAACTGGCACTTCTGGTTGGCCACAATCGGCATCGTTCTTTATGCGGCGTCCATGTGGGTCACCGGCATCATGGAAGGTTTGATGTGGCGTGAGGTCGATGCACAAGGGTTCCTCGTCAACTCTTTTGCCGACACCGTTGCTGCGAAATTCCCAATGTACATCGTGCGGGGATTGGGCGGGGTCATGTATCTGGGCGGTGCGCTGATCATGATTTGGAACATGTGGATGACCATCCGCGGCGGAGCACGCGTAAGCGCGCCCGTCGGTGTGGTTGCCGAGTAAGGACGAAGATATGTCAGATAATCAAAACACCCCCGCCCCCGTGAAAAAGACCTTCCTGAGCCGCCATGCGGCAATCGAACGCTCCGCGACTTTGCTGATGGTGCTGTCGCTTGTGGTTGTCACTGTGGGTGGGATCGTTGAAATTGCGCCGCTGTTCTACCTTGAGAACACCATCGAAAAGGTCGAAGGCATGCGCCCCTACACGCCGCTTGAATTGAAGGGGCGCGAAATCTATGTGCGCGAGGGTTGTTATGTGTGCCACAGCCAGATGATCCGCCCGATGCGGGATGAAGTGGACCGGTATGGCCACTACTCGCTCGCTGCGGAATCAATGTATGATCACCCACACCAATGGGGGTCCAAACGCACTGGGCCAGACCTTGCACGGGTTGGCGGGCGCTATTCAGATGGCTGGCAGGTCGATCACCTGATGGACCCTCAATCGGTTGTCCCTGAATCGATTATGCCGAAATACGCATTCCTGTCGCGCACCCCAATCGAAGCCACATATATTCAGGACCTGGTCAAGACACACCGCGCTGTCGGGGTGCCTTATTCGGATGACATGGTTGAAAATGCGGCGGCCGATTTCAACGCACAAGCCGATCCCGACAGCGACTATGACGGGCTCTTGGAACGCTATCCCGGTGCCCAGGTGCGCAATTTCGACAGTCAGCCGGGCATCACCGAAATGGATGCGATGGTGGCTTATCTGCAAATGCTGGGCACGCTGGTTGATTTTTCAACCTTCACCCCAGACGCCAGCCGCTAAGGAGACCCATAATGGATACCTATTCATGGATGCGCCAATTCGCGGACAGCTGGATGTTGCTGGCGATGACATTGTTTTTCCTTGGTGTGATTTTCTGGGCGTTTCGCCCGGACAGCCGGGAAACCCACAGCGACACATCGAACATCCCTTTTCGCAATGACACCTCACCGGGCCGCGACAGCATCGAAGGTGACAGCGACCGCATGAAGATCGGAGGCGCACAATGACCGCCAATAAAACACCTCCCGGCAACACCAAACCCGTTGATGACGTCACCGGCATTGAGACAACGGGCCACGAATGGGACGGCATCAAAGAGTTAAACAATCCCCTGCCGCGCTGGTGGCTGTGGTGCCTGTACCTCACCATCATCTGGGGTATCGGATATACAATTGCCTATCCGGCATGGCCCCTGATCAATGGGGCGACCTCGGGGCTGCTTGGCTACTCGACCCGCGCCGAAGTGGCCCGGGATATCGAACAGTTTGAAGCGTCGAATGCAGACCTTGAACAAAAACTTTCAAATATTGAATTTGCTGCTCTTGGCGAGGATGAGGCGCTTTACCACTACGCGGTGTCCTCTGGTGCGGCGGTATTTCGAAACAGTTGTTCGCAATGCCACGGGTCCGGGGCGGCAGGGGCCAAGGGCTATCCCAACCTGCTGGACGATGACTGGCTCTGGGGCGGCACCTTTGACGACATCGTGCTGACAGTGCGCCACGGCATCCGCAATGACACCGATGATGATGCGCGGTATTCGCAAATGCCTGCGTACGGCGATATCCTGGAAGCAGGTGAGATTGATGCGCTGATTGAAACCGTGCGTGGCCTTGCCGGCGAAGAACATGACGCAGGCCTGGCGGCGACGGGAACCCAGATTTTCGCCGACAATTGTGCCGCGTGTCACGGCGACGCAGGTTTGGGCGACCGAACTCAAGGCGCGCCGAACCTGACGGACGCGATCTGGCTATATGGCGGCGACCGCTTGAGTTTGCGCGAGTCCATCACCAATGCACGGTTCGGCGTGATGCCCGCTTGGGGACCGCGTCTGAGCGATGCGCAAGTGAACGCGGTTTCCGCCTATGTCCACCAACTGGGCGGCGGCGAACGCGACGCGCCCTGATACGCGCAGAGCACTTCGGCGCGTGGCTCTGTTCGCACCAAGCCCGCGCTTGAAGGAGGGGGTGTCCGAGGAGGGACGCCCCCTTTTCTATGTACGATCGGATCTAGGCATCGGTGTCTGCAAAGTGAACAATGACGCAGGTCGCCTGAATTGCTGGGCAGGTTAACTGGACACCATCGGATCACAGCCTGCACCGATACAGATGTGCCAAATGTTGAATGTCAATTTCGCTTTGAAATGCGTCAGGGTTTCTATCGATCACCTCAAGGATCATATCACGGCGCGCACGGGTTTCCTCCTCCGGGTCATTGGGGGGCTGCGCGCAGTCGGTCGACGGTACCAGAGCTTTCCAGAGGTCTTTGAAGCGTCTCAATATGGCTGGTCGCGATAGAGTAAGGGAGGTCACGGCAAGCTCCTTTTGGCTTTAAGGTTCGGCTTCCATGTTAGCTGACGACCCAAAAATCTGGTATCGTGTCAGATATTGTGTTGTTCTGCAAAAATGAAGAACGCGTTTCGGAACTGGACTGACCTGCGTGTGTTTCTGGCGGTTGTCAGGAACGGCTCGACGTTGGCTGCATCGCGTAAACTGGGCGTTGCCCAACCCACAGTCGCCCGGCGCATCGAAGCGTTGGAAAATGAAATCGGGCTAACGTTGTTTGACCGCGATACCCGAGGGTTCAAGCCGACGAAAGAAGCACGCAGCCTTTGTCCGCTGGCAGAAGCCGTTGAAGAGGCTATCGAAGACTTTGCCAGAAAGACACATGAACTGAGCAAACGCCGACCAATCCGCATCACTGCCCCGGGCAGTTTTTCGGACCGTGTGACGGACATATTCAGCGAGTTTATTGCCTTGAATCCGGGTGTCTCATTCGAGTTTGTGTCCAGTTTCAAGGTGCTGGATCTTTCCGCAGGCGAAGCCGATATTGCGCTGCGAGTTGCAAAAAGCGAACCAGATGAGACACTTATCTGCCGGAAAATCAGCACTGCAAAATGGGCATTGTTCGGAAGCCAAGGTTATGCAGACAGACACGGCCTACCCAGTTCCCCAGAAGATTTTCAGGGCCACAAATTCGTGACTTTCGAGCATGACGACGTTCCAGACTATCTGCACAATTGGCTGTTACGCCATGTGTCGCCGGACCAAATTGTGCTGTCTGTCAGTGAAATGGGCCTGATGATGGCCTCGATCAGGGCGGGTCAGGGCCTCGGCCTTGTTAACCTGCGGCTGGCTGCTTCTGATCGCTCACTCATCCGGTGTTTTGGCGACATCGAGGAACTGTCGAGGTCAAATATGATGCTGATCGCACCGGTCGCGTACCGACGCCCCGAGGTCAAGGCCTTTACCAAGTTCTTTGCGCCACGCTACGCTGCAACCTTCAAATAGGCAAACCCCCAGCCATTCCAAAATCGAGAACGCTCGATGATCAAAACCAGCGGATTTGTTCCCGCAGAGCGATGGCCGTAACCTTTAAGGCTGAAGAGGTCAGGTCACAATCGGCTCTGGTCAGGCCGTCACCGGGGTAGGCTTATATGGTCGATTTGCGGACAGACCGGACCTGCGCCGATCAGGACCAAAGAGCATTCAACCGATGTCTTTCGCGCGCACTGCTCTCGACCAGTGCTTGTCGAGCGCGAATGTCCATTCCTCCGGATGCGCCCTAATCAACCTTTCCAGTTCACAAAGCCACTGCTGTGTTGTCTCCAGCAGATCTTCGCGAGGTTCAATGCTCGCTCCAAGACAGAGCGAGATGGTGTCCTTGGTTTGCACAACTGTCGCGGGTATGATGGGAACACCGGCCTTTAGCGCGAACCGTGCTGGCCAGCCGGTGATGCCGATCGGCTGACCAAAAGCCGAAGCCCGCACCGTATCGCTTGCAGAGTTTATCGGTTCCTGCGAGGGCGGAGCGTTTGTGATGCGATCGACAGTACCAACCACGAGCCGCCCGTCCTTAAGCGCAGACAGCACTTTTCGGGCCACGATTGTCGGCTTTTCCACCCGAATATCCAAAAATTCACAGCCGAGATTCCTGTATATCTCCAATTCTGAAGAGGCCCGTCTCGCATCTCCTCCCGAGCGCACTAGAGCCAGCAAGGGGTAACGTCTTGCCAGTCCCCGCCCCATTGCAAGCGAGGCATGGGTATGCGGGATGACCAACACCCCGCCGCCCCTTTCCAGGATCTCTTCAAGTCTTCGTTCTTCGGGAATGTGAAGCATGGCATCGATTGCGACCGTGCGACCGTGACGAACCTGCTCCATCCGGTTCATTCCGCGACAGAATCCACGTGCGAAATTTGCAAATAGGCGTCTGGTGTCTTGGTCATTCACATTTCTCGAAAGCGCGACAAACGTTGGACGCACCATATTGCCGGGCAACAGGTAGGCAATCCAAAGTGCGAGCCCAAAGAAACCATAACCGACCCTTCGCACAGGCATGGGTTGGCGCGCCAACCAACCTGCAAACAGGTTGTACGCGACCCAAACACGGTCCTTGGTCTTGGAGAAGCTCATCTCTTTGCCATTTTCTCCGTGGTTCCATCTGCATTCTACGCAAAAGAGAGCCAAGACGCCAATACCTTCGACCATGTAAGAAGCGTAACTGAAAGTCAGGGTTCCGTTGCCATCTCAAACGCGGGTCGCAACCGGGCCCATCCAAAGCGATATTCACAGACGTTGCCTAGGGCTCTGCTTTGGGCTCCAACCCCACCCTTTACCGACCAATGTGCCCCTTAAATTTCTTGACCCAGATCAAAGCGGCCCCTGCCGCCATCCTTCATAACACCCGTGCGAACAGACCCAGCTAGATGGACCGATTCCTATGGCCGATGCGCCTCCTCCCCTTTACGCTCCGCGCGAGCCGATCTTTCCGCGCCGTGTCACAGGATTTTTCCGCTCCCTGAAATGGTGGATCATGGGGGTGACGCTGGGCATTTATTACCTGCTGCCGTGGCTGCGATGGGACCGGGGACCGAACCTGCCCGATCAGGCCGTGCTGGCCGATCTGGCAAGCCGGCGATTTTTCTTTTTCTGGGTCGAGATATGGCCGCACGAATTTTATTTCGTGGCCGGGTTGCTGATTATGGCAGGGCTTGGGCTGTTCCTGTTTACCTCGGCTCTCGGCCGCGTTTGGTGCGGCTACGCTTGCCCGCAAACTGTCTGGACCGATCTTTTCATACTGGTAGAGCGCTGGATCGAAGGCGACCGCAACGCGCGGTTGCGGCTGTTCAAAGCCAAGTGGGATTTTCGAAAATGGCGGTTGCGGGTCAGCAAATGGATTGTCTGGTTGATGATCTCAATCGCCACAGGCGGCGCCTGGGTTTTCTATTTCACCGACGCACCCAGCCTGGCCCGCAATCTGGTGACGCTTGACGCGCCTGCGGTGGCCTATTTCTCAATCGCGATCCTTACAGCGACGACCTTTGTCTTTGGCGGGTTCATGCGCGAACAGATCTGTATCTACATGTGTCCCTGGCCGCGCATTCAGGCCGCGATGATGGACGAAGGTACGCTTACCGTCGGTTACCGCGACTGGCGCGGCGAGCCACGTGGCAAACATCGCAAAGGCGCGCGCGCCGCCGCCGCCACCCGCACCGCAACCGCCTATGCCGAAGAAACCGTTGAAGAAGAAGCCCCGCAACAAGGCGATTGCATTGATTGCATGGCCTGCGTGAACGTCTGCCCGATGGGCATCGACATTCGCGATGGGCAGCAGTTAGAATGCATCACCTGTGCGCTGTGCATTGATGCCTGTGATGACGTTATGGACAAGATTGGCAAGCCACGCGGTCTGATCGACTATCTTGCTCTTGAGGATGTCCCGCCCCCTGATCTTTCACCAGCCGATGACACCTGGGAACCCCGCCCTTGGTGGCAACATGTTCTGAAAGCGCGCACCATCCTTTACACGGTGTTGTGGTCGGCAGTTGGCCTTGGCCTGCTCTTTGCGCTTTTTGTGCGCTCGGATATTGAACTGACGGTGTCCCCGGTGCGCAACCCGACTTATGTGATGCAAAGCGATGGGGCGATCCGCAATATCTATGACGTGCGTCTGCGCAACAAATCTGGTGAAAATCGGGCGTTTCGGTTATCACTGACCTCGGATGCAACTCTGGACATCGCGCTGCAGGGGGAAACCGGTTTGGACGTCACAGTGCCCGCTGACACCACCTTCTTGCAGCGGGTCTATGTCACGGCCAGCCGCGATGATCCCGCAGCTCTGGCGGACCGGACTGATCTGCGGCTCTGGGTCGAAGATGTCGACGCGGACATTCGCGCCAGCGTGGGCACGGTATTCAACGGAAAGGGCAGCGAATGAAACGGACACTGACAGGTTGGCACGTATTTGCGATGTTTGTTGGGGCCTTTACCGTCATTATTGGCGTGAACCTGACGCTCGCCTTTCAGGCCGTTGCAACCTTTCCGGGGCTGGTGACCAAGAACTCCTATGTCTCTAGCCAGGAGTTTGACGCCGACCGGACGGCTCAGGATGGGCTGGGCTGGGACGTTGGTGCAACGGTCAAAGGCGGCATGCTGCACCTGATCATAACCGATGCCGCAGGTGTGCCGGTGCAGCCCACTGTGGTAAACGCAACACTTGGTCGTGCAACCCATGTTGCCGATGATATCAATCCGGCGTTTTCGTGGACAGGTGCCGATCTGACTGCGCCTGTCAGCGTGTCACCGGGGTACTGGACCTTGTGGCTGAACCTTGAGGCTGAGGATGGCACCCCGTTTCGGCGGCGCATTCCGATGCGGATCAGGGCACCATGATGGCACTCGCGGAACGCCCCTCGATTGTTGCCTGTCCGGCCTGTGTTGCCACACCGGCTACGCGTACGCGCGAACAGGGTGCGGCGGAGGGTGAGACGCTTCATCTGTCGTTGCCGGCCATCCATTGCGCTGGCTGCATTGCCACGGTTGAACGGGGCCTGCTGGCGCGGGACGACGTGCGCCGCGCGCGCGTGAACCTGAACCGCAAACAAGCAACACTCACTGTAACACCGGGGACGCTGCCCGAAGCGCTTATCGACCATCTGGCAACGTTGGGGATACAGGCCAATCTGCTGGACAGCGGCGCTCTTGGCACAGCCAATGACACCCAAGG
This sequence comes from Sulfitobacter sediminivivens, assembly GCF_042611115.2. NCBI lineage: Bacteria > Pseudomonadati > Pseudomonadota > Alphaproteobacteria > Rhodobacterales > Roseobacteraceae > Sulfitobacter > Sulfitobacter sediminivivens. The sequence continues at coordinate 28,449 of NZ_JBHGAR020000019.1, read as the reverse complement.
GCGGGCATTGTTGTTACGGATTGCCATCGCGGGATTTGCGATGATGAACGTGATGCTGATGTCCGTCGCCGTGTGGTCGGGTGCCGGAGAGGCCACGCGCACGTTGTTTCATTGGCTGTCTGCCGCGATCACCCTGCCCGCCATCGGATACGCAGCACAGCCGTTTTTCAGCAATGGCTGGCAGGCCCTGCGTGTCGGACGGTTGAACATGGACGTGCCGATTTCGCTGGCGTTGATCCTTGCCTCGGCGATGTCACTTTACGAGACTGCTGCAGGCGGGGCGGATGCCTATTTTGACGCGGCTCTGTCGCTGACGTTTTTCCTGCTTGTGGGCCGTTATCTGGACCATCGTTGCCGCACATCGGCCCGGTCAGCCGCCGCCGAACTGGCCGCACTGGAAGTCCCGCGCATCACCCGCCTGACCGACGCAGGACGCGAAGTCATCAATCTATCAGAGGCAGCAATTGGGGATAAAATCATTGTCCTGCCCGGCGGTCGTATTCCCGTCGACGGGATCGTGATTGACGGTGCAAGCGACATCGACCGCGCCATGCTGACGGGTGAAAGCCTGCCTATTGCGGCCCGAGCCGGGACCCAGTTAAGCGCGGGTGAGGTTAACCTAACCGGCCCACTGACCTTGCGTGCAACAGCCGTGGGCGACGATACCACGTTGCGGCGCATGGTAACGATGATTGACGCAGCTGAATCAGCGCGCAACCGCTATACCGCTCTGGCGGACCGGGCGGCAGCGATCTACGCCCCGGCGGTGCATCTGCTGGCGCTTGTAACATTTATCGGATGGTTTGCTTTGGCCGGTGACGCACGGCTGGCACTCAACATCGCCATTGCAGTGCTGATCATCACCTGCCCCTGCGCGCTTGGTCTGGCCGTGCCGGCAGTGTCGACAGCGGCGGCGGGGCGGTTGTTTCGGCGTGGCTTGTTGGTCAAGGACGGCACCGCTCTGGAACGGATTGCCAAGACCGATACAGTTGTCTTTGACAAGACCGGAACCCTGACCGAAGGACAGCTGGAAATTGACGCGCTAAGCGGGTTAAGCGACGATGATCGTGCCGTTGCCTTGGCCTTGGCGCAAAATTCCAGCCATCCGGTGTCGCGCGCGATTGCCCTTGGGCTGGCCGAGAAAACCCCTGCAGCCGTTTCACAGATCGAGGAAAAGGCGGCCCATGGGGTGACAGGCCAGTGGCAAGGGCAGAGTGTCGCGCTTGGCTCTGCCACATATGTAGGGGCCGCACCGAATGATTTGCATGGTGCATGGCTGCGGATCGGCGACAGCGCACCGGTGTTTCTGCCGCTTGTTGCGCGCCTGCGCGAAGGGGCCGATGACGCGATCAGGAAACTTGTCGATGATGGCCTTCAGGTGCATCTGATTTCAGGGGACAACCATGCGGCCACGCGGACCCTCGCAAACTCCTTGAATATCGCCAATTGGCACGCCGATCAGCGCCCCGAGGACAAGGTTGCCTACCTGAACAGCCTAGCTGCTGAGGGGCATCATGTATTGATGGTCGGTGATGGTCTGAACGATACCGGTGCATTGGCAGCGGCTCATGCCTCGCTCTCGCCCGCCTCCGCTGTGGATGCGGCGCGCGCAGCGTCAGATGTGGTGATGTTGGGTCAAAGTCTGGCTGCGCTGCCTGAACTGATCACAACAGCCAAACAGGCCAAGTCCCGCATCCTTGAGAATTTCGCGATTGCCGCGGGGTATAACGCGTTGGTCATACCCTTTGCGATGGCTGGTTTTGTGACACCGTTGTTGGCGGCAATCGCAATGTCGACCTCATCGATCACTGTGTTGCTCAACGCGATGCGCCTGACCTGGGGAGGAAGGACATGAACATTCTTGTCATCCTGATCCCGGTATCGCTCTGTCTTGGCGCATTGGGATTGATCGCCTTTTTATGGAGCCTGCGGGCCGATCAATATGACGACATGGACGGGGCCGCGTGGCGGATATTGCTGGACGACGATGCGGTGCCGGATGATGAGAAATCCGATAAGGGCAAAGCCTAGTTCAATGTGTCTCGCAAAGCGCCCTTGATGGCGTCAGGCAATAAAGACGTCGCACCGATTTGCGCCAGTGTGATGCTGCTTTCATCGCGCAACACATCCCAAAGGCGGTGCAATCCCTCTTCACCGCCCGCGGCAATGGCAAATTGCATGATGCGGCCAAGGAAGGTGAAATTCGCACCCAATGCGTAGGCCTTGATCACATCCTCGCCAGATCGCAAACCAGTGTCGAAAAACAGCGGGAAATCCGGGCCAACGGCATTGCGTATCTCGCGCAGCATGAGGATGGGTGATGGCGCACTTTCCAATTGCCGCGCACCATGGCTTGAGACCTGCACCGCATCAACGCCTGCATCGCGCATTGCAATGGCATCCTCGGCGTCCAGCACCCCTTTGACCACCAGCTTGCCGGGCCACATGTCGCGCAGACGGGCAAGCGTATCGCGGTCCGCTTTGGACCGGCTTTCCTTCCGGTCAAATTCGAAACCCGGCATGTCAAAATTAGCCATCTGAGGGCGGCCTTTGAAAACGGCCGTGAGCGACCAGCGCGGATGCAGCGCAAAATCGACAAATTGTTTGGGGCCGATCTTGAACGGCATGGTAAATCCATGGCGCAATTCGCGGGGTCTGCGGCCCACTTCCGGAACGTCAACAGTCAGGATGATGGTCTCGTAGCCTGCAGCCTTGGCACGTTCCACCAGTTTGAAGGTCCCCGTGCCGTCGCCGCTGAAATAAAGCTGAAACCACGCGTTGCCCTCGGCCGTCTCGATCAGGGGTTCCATCGCGGTTGAAGCAACGGTTGACACGCCCAGCGGCACTTTTTCACGCGCCGCAAGCCGCGCCAGCATCATATCTGCGCCGGGGCCTGCAAGGTTGCACATGCCCATCGGGCTGATGCCAAACGGCGCGCCCGCCGTCCCCCCAAAAAGCGGTACAGACAGCGACCGCTTGCTGACGTCGCGCAGTATACGCGGGCGAAACTCCAGCGCGTCAAAGGCCGCGCGGTTGCGCACGGCCCCGTTTTCTGCACCCGCGGCACCGTCGATATAGTCAAACACCATCCAAGGCAGACGGCGGCGCGCAATGCTCCGGGCATCCGCGCTTGAATGGATGTTTGACGTCATATCAGCTTGCCACAGCTTTCATGAACCGGTCGCGGATCACGACAGGATCCATGGTGATGACAGGCAGCTTGATGTTGCCGCTGTCACATTTGGAGACGATGATGGTCATCTTTTTGCTGTCGATGGCCGCCTGCAAAACCTTGCCGGTGTCCACGTCCTGACAGACGACGACGTTCTCGCAACCACAGGCTTCGGCCACTTTTTCGAGCTTGGTTTTCTTGCCCGCATAGGTTGGCTGATCGCCGGTGGAGCCATAAGACCCGTTGTCGATGATCAGCAGAATGAAGTTATCGGTGACGTTGTTGGCAATCGTCGGCAGCGTACCAAAGTTGGTCAGAACCGACCCGTCCCCGTCGATGGAAATCACGGTCTTGGGCTGTGCCATGGCAAGGCCAAACCCGATGGAGGATGACAGCCCCATGGTGCCGAGCATGTAAAAGTTTTTCTCGTTGTCGTCGATCATATGCAGCTCCTGGCTGGGCAGACCGATGTTACAGACGACCAATTGGTCACGAAGAATGGGCGCGATTTCGCGCAGGATTTCAGAACGTATCATTGGTCGCCGTAGCCTCCCCAGAAAGATGCGTCCGTCAGGATCGCAACAGGTTTGTTGCACATGAATGTGTATTTCAGGATCGCATCCAGTTCGGACGCGTCAGACTCTTTGTGGAAATGATATGTCGGGATGAGGAACTGGGCCAACAGCGCTTTGGTGTGCACGGCCATCTCGACCTGACAGGCCACAGGTTCGCGCAATTCACCCCGGTAGCTGATCAGCATCGGCAGCGGCATGCGGTAGAACTGCGTGAGCGTGGCAAGGGTGTTCAAAGTCACACCAATTGCCGTGTTCTGCATGATGATGGCCGGGCGTTTACCGCCCATAAAGGCACCGGCGCACAGGCCCATGCCTTCGTCTTCCTTGTTTGAGGGCACGTGATGGATTTCCGGGCGGGCCTCGACCTCGTCGATCACGCCGGCCAATTGCTTGCATGGCACTGTCGTGATGAACGACACGTCGTTGGCGACGAAATCATCAACGATCTTTTTGCTAATGGACACGTTGTTGTCTCTCCTTTGGGCGCGCATTTTCGTGGCGCGGATGGGTTATGGATGTGGGTGTAGAACGATCTTGGGGGCCGAGGTGGCCCCGGCGCGGATATCGGCAAAGGCGGCAGGGCCGTCGGATAATGGCCGCGCCTCGGTCCAGTTGAGCGGGCCAAGCCTGCCGTCAAAGATGGCCCGCGCCGTGTCGCGGAAATCCTGGGCGGTGTAGGTATAGGTGCCGATGAAGGTGATTTCCTGCAATGTCATGCGGCGGATATCAAGCCCGCCTGCGTCCTCGCCCAGACCGATGTGACCAATTACGCCGCCGGGACGGGCGTGCGCCGATGCGGTCTTGCGCGTGGCGGCATAGCCAACGCCGTCGATCACCAGATCAAACATCGCAGCCGCGTCCAGATCGTCTGGTGAAATCGCGTTTTGCCCGCAAGCATCGTTCAGCGTGGCGCGGCGCAATGCGTTGGGTTCAACGATTGTCACCTCGGCCACCCCTTGCGCCTTGAGCGACAGTGCCGCCCCCAGACCAATGGCACCGCCGCCAATCACCAGTGCTGTTGTTGCGGGCTCTTGCAGTGTCTCGCGTGCCAAACGCACCGTGTGCCAGCCGCAGGCGATCGGTTCGGCAAGGCAGGCCTGATCAAAGCTGACATGATCTGGCATGGTCACCAGATTTTCGTCGCGCATGGCGACAAATTGGGCAAAAGCACCCTCGCGTGGTGGCATTGAAATGATCATGCGCTCAGGGCACAGGTTGTCCTTGCCAGATGTGCAGGCCTTGCAGGTGCCGCATGTCACGAGGGGGTTGACCGTTACGCGCTCGCCGTCCCGCGCCCCGCCCACAATGACGCCTGCGGCCTCATGACCCAGGATCAATGGCGCAGGGCGACGGTTGTCATGACCCAGATAGGCATGCATGTCAGAGCCACAAATGCCAACGGCCAGGATCTTGATCAATTGCTGACCCTTGTCCGGCACCGGTTCGGGCGCATCACGCAAGCCAAGCTGTTCGGGACCGTCGTAAATAAGCGCTTTCATTTTGCGGTAAACCCCCCGTCAACCATCAGAACCTGCCCCGTTACATATGCGCTGGCATCAGAGCACAGAAACAGCAGCGGGCCGTCAATATCGTGCAATTCGCCATTGCGCCCAATGCAGGTTTGCGCCGCATTGCGCGCGGCGCGTTCAGGGTCGGCAAAGACCGGGCCGGTCAATTCAGTCGGAAAAAACCCCGGCCCGATTGCATTGGCATTGATGCCGTGTTTCGACCACGCCTCGGCCATGGCGCGGGTCAGTTGCCCGATGCCTGCCTTAGATGCACCATATGCAATCCCACCGGGAAAAGCACGGGTGGTTTGCAGCGACGCGAAATTCACCACCCTGCCCCAGCCTTTGGCCTTCATCGCTGGTACCAGAGCTTGGGTCAGGAAAAACGGGGCCGCGAGATTGAGGTTCATGGTCACGTCCCAGCCTTCGGGGGTCACGTCATCTGCGGTTTCGCGGGTGTTGATCCCGGCGGCATGCACGATGATATCCGGCGCACCGAAAGGCGTGGCAATCTCAGCCGCAATCTGGACGATCTGGTCACGCTGTGACAGGTCTGCGGCGACAGTTGCAGCCCGCGCCCCTGTGGCATCAGCCCAGGCCGCAAGCGCCTCGGCCCGGCGCGCGACGCCGACGACCTGCGCGCCAGCTGCAGCCAAAGCAACAGCCGCGCGCTGACCAAGGCCAGCGCTGGCCCCGGTCACGCAGGCAATTTTACCTGTCAGATCAAGAAGATGTTCAGCCATCTGCGGTCAAATCAAAGGTTTCATCGGGGAAGTATTTGGCCAGCCGCACATCAGCCGCGCGTGCGTGGCCTTCCATGCCCTCCAGCCGCGAAATCCGCGCTGTTGCCTGCGCCACGCGCTTTGATCCGTCGCGGGTCGAGCGCTGCCATGTGACGATTTTCATGTACTTGTGCACAGACAGACCGCCGGTATAGCCCGCCGCACCAGATGTAGGCAGGACATGGTTGGTGCCGCTGGCCTTGTCGCCATAAGAGACGGTGGTTTCTTCACCCAAGAACAACGAGCCATAGCAGCTCAGACGGTTCAGCCACCAATCCAGGTCTTCTGCCTGTACGGTCAGGTGTTCGGGTGCGTAATCGTCCGAGGTCGCGGCCATTTCCTCGCGGTCGGCACACAAGATCACCTCGGCATAATCGCGCCACGCGGCAAAGGCGTTGTCGCGGTTCACCTGCGGAAGGTCCTCGATCAACGTCGGGACCAGACGCATGACTTCTTCGGCAATCTCGCGACTGTCGGTGACCAGCCAGACCGGTGAGTTATACCCATGCTCGGCCTGTGACACCAGATCAACGGCTGCAATCATCGGATCAGCAGTGGCATCGGCAAGCACCAGGCTGTCGGTTGGACCCGCAATCATGTCGATGCCGACACGGCCAAACAGAATACGCTTGGCTTCGGCTACAAACTGGTTGCCGGGGCCAACGAGAATATTGGCCTTTGGCAGGCCAAACAGACCATAGGTCATCGCCGCGACACCCTGAACACCGCCCAGCGCCATGATCTTGTCCGCACCACAAATATGCGCGGCATAGATGATTGCCGGGGCCACACCCACACCGGGGCGCGGCGGCGATGTGGCGGTGATGTGCTGGCAGCCCGCAACCTTGGCGGTGGTCACGGTCATGATCGCGCTGGCGATGTGGCTATAGCGTCCACCGGGCACGTAACAGCCCGCCGCATCTACTGGAATGGCCTTTTGACCTGCGATCAGACCGGGCTGAATTTCAACCTCCACATCGCTGACTGTCGCTTTTTGCGCCTCAGCAAAGCGGCGGACATTGTCGTGGGCGAACTTGATATCCTCCTTGAGTTTTTGAGGGACCAGTGCGGAGGCCGCCTCGATCTCTTCAGCAGTCAGGATGATGTTGCCATCATATTTGTCGAACTTGCGGGCATATTCGCGCGCCGCGTCGTCGCCGCCAGCCTCAATATCAGACAGGATCTTGACGACAGTTTCATGAACGTCGGAGGCATCCGACTTTGAAGTCAACGTAGCTTTTTTGAGATATTCACGAGCCATTGGGTCAATCCTATTTGAAAATGTCAGGAAGCAGCGATGTTGAAATCGCCGGGATGTAGGCGATCATCAGAACGACGATCAGCATGAAGAAAACGAACGGAACAGCGCGACCCGCGATCTTTAGGATCGACTCCCCCGTGATACTAGACACCACAAAGAGGTTCAGGCCAAGCGGCGGGGTGATAAAGCCCACCCCAAGTGCGGTGATCATCATGATGCAGAACTGAATTTCGTTCATGCCTATGTTGTCAGCAAGCGGCTTGAGGATCGGCGCGAGGATCACAATGTTGGGTGTGGTTTCCATTACGCAACCGGCCGCAATCAAGATTCCGATCATCAACAGGATCAGCAGTGTCGGATCGTCGGTCAAGGACGTGATCGACGCGACGAAACCCTGCGGCACACCCATGATTGCCAAGGCCTGTGCTAGCGGCAGCGAAAACGCGATAATGGGCAGGATGACCCCGTTGACTTTGGCCGAGCTGACCAGCATCGCCGGGAAATCGCTGAGCTTTAGCGTGCCGAGGATAAAGCCAATGATGATCGTCACGATCACGGCGGTAGCCCCCGCTTCGGTGGGTGTCAGGCGGCCTGAGAAGATGCCATAGAAGATGATCCCCGGTACGATAAAAGCGTACCAGCCGGTCTTTAGCGCCGTGCCCAATTGCGACAGATACTCGGACAATGAGATGTTGCCGCCGCCCTCGTAGCCGTAAATCCGGTTGACCACGATGTTGGTCACCAGGATCGAAACAAGGATCGCAATGCCGGGAATGAGCGCCGCAAGAAACAGGGTAGAAGCCGATATGCCCAGCACAAGGCCGATGATGATATAGGCGATGGAGGGCGGGATCAGAATGCCGGTACAGGCACCCGCCGCCACCAATGCGCAGGCATATGGACGGGGATAGCCGGATTCCACCAGCCGGTCGATGGTCATCCGCCCCACGGCTGCCGCCCCTGCGGCGTCTGACCCGGAGATGGCCGCAAACATGCCGCAGACCAAAACGGTAGCAGACCCAAAACCGCCTTTGGCGAACTGCGTCAGCGCCTCGGCAACGTCGAGAAATTTGCGTGAAAGCCCGGTGCGCACCAGCACGTCGCCGGTCAGAATAAAAAGCGGCACCGCAGTGAGCGCAAAGGCGTCGATGCCGTCAAACAGGCTTTCGCCGACAAGCGCAAGCGGCAGGTCTCCTGACATCAGCAACATGGTAATTGCAGCAACACCGATCGAGGCCCAGACAGGCACCGCCATGGCGCATAAGGCAACGAAAAGAATGACAGGCAGGTAGAAATCCCAGCCAAGTTCAACGGTTTGATTGAGTGTGTTCCAAAGCATATCGGGATTCCTCAATCAAACATTTTGTCACCTTCGTAGACGGGCGTGCCGTCACGAAGGCTGCGCAGATCGCGCAGAAAAGATTGCACTAGTCGCAGCACCATCAGGCCAAATCCCACCGGTACAGCCATCAGGAACCAGACCATTGAAATGCGCAAACCATGGCTGACCGATCCGAATTTGGCCGAGACCAGCACCGTTTCGAATGACCAGTAGAGTGCGACAAGTGCCACACCAAACATCACCAGATCGCCAAAGATGTAGAACAACGCCTTTGTTCTGGGCCCGAGGTAATGCAGCACCACGTCGATGCGAATATGCGCCCGTTGCTTGATCGCGGCTGCGGCCCCGATCCATGCGAGATAGATGAACGAATAGCGCACCACCTCTTCGCCCCAGATGGACGAATACGAGAAAATTTCACGGCGTAAAACTTCGACAGCCATGGTCACTACCAGCATCACGTAAAATGCCAGCAATGCCCAGCGTTCAGCGTCACGATTCAATCTTTCCAAGAACGACAATGGGATCACCTTTTGAGGGGCAAGGCACAGGGGGGGGCCTCGCACGGGGAACGATCAACCAATAAAGAAACTCGACAAGGTCGGCGGGCTCCCTAAAGGGCACCCGCCGTGGTGTTTTACGCGTCGTGGACGTAATAGCGGCCCATTGTGCCAGCCGCTTCTTCCAGCTTGGCAAAGGTGTCCATGGACCCGGCAAGCTCAAGCTTGAACTCATCCCATTCGGAACGCTGGAACCCGCCTGCGTCTTTCCATTCCGCCAGCTGATCATCAGAAAGTGAATGGAACTCGACACCAGACTTGCGCAGTTCGGCCATCGCATAGTTCCGTGCGGACGGCACCTTGGCGAGGTTCATCTGAGCGGTAATTTCAGAAGCAAATACGATCCCGTCCTGAACATCAGCAGGCATCGAATTGAACCACTCAAGGTTACAGGAATAGACTTGGCTGTCCGGCACCGCCTGTGTGAACGTCACATGGCTCAGAATGTCCTTGAAGCCAAAGACATAAAGCGCGCCAACAGATGGATCGAGCGCATCAGCCACACCTTGTTTGATCGCAGATGGTGTTTCACCCCATGCAACCGGCGTTGGGTTTGCACCGACCATGCGGTAATATTGCTGCAGCATCGCCGAGCCCGGCACGCGGAACTTCACGCCAGCCAGATCGCTTGGTGACAACACGGCCCCTGCCCCACCTTTACGCACAGCAACGACGCGTGGGTCGATGTTGACGTAGAATAGCGGCTTGAACCCTGCGGCCTCGACCTTGGGGTGGACTTCGGTTTTCCAAGTGTCGGACGTCACCAGATTGGTAAAGCGCTGATTGGATCCGCAAAGATACGGCATGTTGATCAGGTCAACCACAGACGCAAATGGTGCAAAGTTTGACAGCGAATGCTGCGCTGCCTGAATGGTGCCGCCCTGGACTTTCTGAACCAATGCGCCGCCTGCACCCAACTGACCGCCGGGGGCCAATTTGACATAGACCTTGCCGTTCGTCGCATTCTGGATGTTCTCTTTGAGATCCAGCTGCATGATCGGATAGCTGCGTGTCGCACCCAGCACATAGGCCGTGGCGATTGTCATGATATGCTCGGCGGCCTTTTCGCGGTCGCGCTCTTCATTTGCGGTCTGGGCCGCTGCCTCTGTTGACCACAATGTGCCAGCGGCACCGGCAACCAGTGCGGCGGTGAAACTGCCAGCGCTTGCCAATTTCAAAAAGTTGCGGCGCGTGGCCAATTTCATTTCTGTGTTTTCATTCGTCAATTGAATGTCCTCCCGATGGACCTTGATTTGAGGCTGCGCTTTTTGCATCAGCTTCCTTTTTTAAGATGCCCACGACAAAAAGGATTGCCGTGACAGACAGAACCAAAAACTCGCCAATATCATTCAGGAACGTCGGTGCACCCGATGATCCCAGCGCGACATTCACCGCGAAAATTGCAAATAGGATTAATGCTCCAATGAGCGGCATGTCGCGTCTCCTCCCAGAGGCTAAGCCGATTCTGATGCTATAATGTAAGCGCTTACATAAGGAAAATGCAAGCACTTACATTTCTCCGTATTCAGGATAGACTTAGGCACTTGTTAATGTTGATGTAAAAATTCTGAGGCCATGACAGGAACCCCAATGAAGGCGACAACGCCGGCCCCTACCCTATACGATGTTGCCGCCAGATCCGGGGTTTCGACGGCAACGGTTTCACGCTGCCTGAATTTTCCCGATCAGGTGACGGAACGGACCCGTGGCAAGGTGATGGAAGCGGTCATTGCGTTGGGGTATTCGCCAAACTTTGGTGCGCGGGTAATGGCGCAGCGGCGCACCAACACCATCGGGGCGATCATCCCGACCATGGAAAACGCCATTTTTGCGCGCGGCCTGCAAGCGTTTCAGGAAGAACTGCGTGTGCACGGGTATACTTTGTTGGTGGCAAGTTCATCGTACAAGCCCGACATCGAAGAAGAACAGATCAAATCGCTGGTTGCGCGCGGTGCCGACGCGCTGCTGCTGATCGGCCATGACAGGCGGCCGGAAATATATGAGTTTCTGGAAAAACAGCGGGTGCCGGTTTTGGTGACATGGGCCTTTGACCGCGCACAGGCGCGCCCTTCTGTAGGCTTTGATAACCGCGCAGCGATGCGCAATATGGCCCGGATCGTCATTGACTTGGGACACCGCCATCTGGCGCTGATCTCGGCCGAGGTGTCCCAGAATGACCGGGCCAGAGAACGATTGGAAGGCATAAAGGAGGCAATGGTTGAAAAGGGCCTGAATGCCAAAGACCTTGAAATTATCATGACCCCATACGGCATCGAAAACGGTGCGGCCGCATTTGAAAAGCTGATGCAACCGCCCGCACGCGCCACGGCTGTTTTCTGCGGCAACGATGTGCTTGCCGTGGGCGCATTGCGCGCGGCGCGAACGATGGGACTTGAGGTGCCCAAAGACGTTTCAATCATTGGCTTTGACGATATCGAATTGGCACAAGTGGCCTATCCTGCATTGACCACTGTCCATGTTCCCCATCGTGAGATGGGCAAATGTGCGGCGCGGACGCTGGTTGACATGCTGAATGGCAACGGCCCGATCGAGACTCAGGAGCTTGCCTCGGAAGTGCGCATGCGCGCATCGCTTGGCCCTGCTCCGGAAAAAATGAATTAGCGGCACTGATGGAAGGAAACAAATGGCGGACCGGATAAACTCATTTGATGCCCTCGTTGGGGCTGTTTCTGGTGCCCCCAGACATCAGAAACGACGGCTTATCGCGGTTTGCGGCGCACCGGCAAGCGGCAAATCCACCCTTGCAGCTGCGCTTTGCGATGCTCTGCTTGGCATGGGCGTGCCCACCTGCGTGGTGCCGATGGACGGCTTCCACCTTGATAATGCCATCTTGCAGGCAAACGGATCGTTGGACCGAAAAGGCGCGCCACACACATTTGACAGCGCTGGGTTTGCATCCCTGATCAGCCGCTGCGCGCAGGAGGACACGGTTTACTATCCGACATTTGACCGCGCCCGCGATATTTCCATTGGGGCGTCGGGCGTCGTGTCCGGCGACATCGATACCATTGTGGTCGAAGGGAATTATTTGCTGATGCAGACCCCCGGATGGCGGGACCTTTTGGAGTTGTGGGACATGTCGGTTTATCTCGATGTGCCTGCCAAAGAATTGAAGAAACGGCTGATGACCCGCTGGCTTGATCACGGTCTGTCACCTGCAGATGCCGCCAAAAGGGCAGAGCAAAACGACATGCAAAACGCCCGCACGGTGATCGAACACAGCGCCAAGGCGGATCTTGTCTTTACCCAGTAGCTGAGAAAAACTGTTGCGCCCTGCGCACCTGTGAAAGGCTGTTGCGGGCCAGCCAAGTGTATCCTGTCGGGCTGGGCGTGTTTTGACGCCCAGCCCGATTTTGCAGTTTTATTCTGCCGGCTCAGCGATCGGGTCCAGTGCCTTTGCAGGGTCGATCTTGTAGATGGTCCACCCCATGTAGCCAAAGATGATTGTCACAATCGGCGACATCCAGCAAAAGAAATTGAACGGCAGATACGCAAGCGTTGCGACCCCAAGCGTTGCCGCCTGAAATGCCCCGCCCGAATTCCACGGCACCAGATTGGCCGTAACAGTCGCTGAATCCTCGACCGCACGCGACAGGTTTTCGGGGGCCAATCCACGGTCCCGGAAAGCCGACGCAAACGTCCGTGCGCCCATCACAATCGCCATGTACTGATCACACAGGATCAGGTTGGACGCGATGCAGGTTAGAACCGTCGACAAGATCATGGAGCCGGTCGATTTCGCGTATTCGAGTATCGAATCTGCGATGACCTTAAGCTGACCGGTCCGCTCCATCACGCCGCCGAACATCATGGCGACGATAATCAGACTGATAGTGAAGAACATGGATTCCAGTCCACCACGGCTCAGAAGTTCGTCAACCTCGGCCACGCCGGTCTCTGACGTGTAACCGCCAAAGGCCGCATTCGCGAGCGCCTCATATCCGGCACCTTGCAGACCAATCGCACATATCGCTCCGGCCAGGACACCAAGCGTGATGCCCGGGATTGCCGGCATCTTCTTGTACGATACAAACAGCACCACAAGCGGCGGCAGGATCAAAACAGGATTGATCGTGAACGTGCTTTGCAATGTGGTCAGCATCGTGTCGATTTGGCCGAGGTCACCCCCCTGACTGCTGTAGCGCAGGCCAAGCACGATTTCGATGATCAAGGTCAGCGAGATCGTCACACCCGTGGTATACGACATATGTTTGATGTGGGTGAACAGATCAGTGCCTGCCATGGCCGGGGCCAGATTGGTGGTGTCCGATAACGGTGACATCTTGTCGCCGAAATAGGCCCCCGAAAGAACTGCACCGGCCACCAATGGCAATGGAAACCCAAGGCCCGCACCGATCCCCATCAGGGCAACACCGATGGTACCTGACGTGCCCCAGCTTGTGCCGGTGGCAAGAGAGGTGATCGCACAGATGATCAGCGTCGCGGGCAAAAAGATCGCAGGAGACATGAAGGTCAGGCCGTAATAGATCAGCGTCGGCACAACGCCCGCCAATATCCAGATCCCAATCAGGATGCCGACAACAAGCAGAATGATCATTGCAGGCAGGGCATTGGTGATCCCGCGCACCATGCCGTTCTGGACGTTCTGCCAGCTAAATCCGCACCGCAATGCAACGACGCTTGAGACGATAACGCCCAGAAGCATCGGAACCTGGGGATCAAGGCCATAAGCCACGATCGAGATACTAATATCCCGACGACCAGTGAGAAAAGCGATATGATCGCCTCCCAAAGATAAGGAGCGCGTGCCCCCGGTGGAATATCAGTCTTCATTTTTGTGCCCTCTCGTGAAACGTTTGAATTTTCGAAGGTTGGCTCCTCCGTCGTTTTGATCTGAAAATCAGACTATCGAGCAAAACCAGCCTACCGCGTGCGCCGCAAATAACAAGCAAACGGGTACAACGCCTGAAAGCTTATGTGTTGCAGGACAGGATCGCATGCTGCGCCATATGGCACAGACACCACAATCCCGCGTTCAACGCACCTCTTCGGTTTTGATCGCCTGCGCGGCCACCGTATATCCGCCAGCGGCACCATCAATGAAATGGATATGATCGTCCCTGAGGATGGAGGGCACGATGCAGGTCATCATCGCCTCGGATTGCGCGTGAAGGCCAAAGCGGATGATCCCATCCGCTTTGGCCTTTTCAAGCAACGCGCGCAACCGCTTCTCGGTCACGCCGTCGCAGTCCAATGTCATCTTTAGCCCGTCTTCAAATTTGCGAAAGTCAGCGTTTTGGCCCACTACACGCCGGTATTTGCGCGCATCAAATCCCCCGATCTTGAGGCCGGTCTTGATCAGAATCCATGCCACGAAGCTTTCAAACAGAGCCTTGCGTCGCGCGGTGCCAAGCGATCCGTTACCGCGTTGCGCATGTGCCTCAAGGGCGGCTCCTGCGGGTGGCCAGTCTACGCCGGGACCTGCCTGCTGGGCCGGATGACCAGCGCGCGCAAGTCCACGGGCCAGTTCAATGGCGCTGCGCGCCAGCCGCGCAAATTCAGGGGTGGTCACGCCAACGCGCGGCGCGATGACGACGGACAATATCGACCCATGCTGGCTGGGCATATGGCTCCAGCGGCAACTCAGACCAGTCAGATCAGGCTTGGTACCTTTGGGGGCCTCGGGCAACCCATGGGCGCTGGTCTTCATCCGTTCTTCAGCCCAGCTGAGCCCCCCGCCGGAAAACATGGCATAATCCACGCCTTTGGCCGCCTGAAACCGCGCCACGGTGATATCCAGCCCGGCGGCGCGAATGTCCGACACCCGGACCAGGCCAACCCGTAGACCCAGGTCGAACTCCTCGCGCGCCCAAATCCGAACGGCCGCCAGCGCGTGCTCTGCACGGTCTTTCCACGCTGCCGGAACCGCAAACCCGGCACCGTCACCACCAAAGATGAACGGAAAATCTGCGCCGCCATGGGCATTCATCTGTGCCGAAATTACTGCAGCGCCGACCATGTTGACGGTCTTGTAGCGCCCCTCGGCAACCGCCCGTGTCGAGCCCACGATGTCCGAGGTGCCCACCCACCAATCATCCGGAAAGGCGGTGTAGGTCTCTCCGTCCGCAAAGATCGCAAAATCATCCTGCGGGACGACAGATGCATAGAAATCGGTGCTTGGAGGGGTATCTTCCATCCCTCCTCTGTAAGCGCGGCACTGGCATTGTCCAACACAAATTGGCACGTGCCCACCGATGCCATGAAGGATACGGCAGCAGGCCGTCGTTTAAGGTATGTTCACGGTATAGAAATGCCGAATTCAAATGCTGACACCCCAACGCCATGCGTATTGTGCAGTGGCATTTGTTAAGTGCCGAGATTGACCCGCATGACCGCACCGAAAGCCATTGTTAAAGAAACAAATAGATGTACTAATCGTGCAAGGAAACCCAGACAGGGATTGCTGTCACGTCCGTGTCATATGGGACCGCTAAAGACAGGGGACCCGGAAAGACGGGATGAAATCCGCACATTCGGGCTAAGAAAAATAATGGAGAACATGATGAAATCGACACTGATCCTATCAACTGTTGCTGCTTTGGCCTTGTCGTCAGGTGCAGTGAACGCGGACACATTGCGGCTGCTGACATGGGGCGGCTACGCACCGGATGACGTGATTGCCAAGTTCGAGGAACAAACCGGCCACACGGTCGAAGTGACCAAGTCCAACAATGAAGAAATGATCGCCAAACTGCGCGCGACCAACGGCGGCGGGTTTGACCTTGCCCAACCTAGCCAGGACCGGATCGCGGGCCCGCAAGCAGAATTTGGCATCTACAAGCCCATTGATATGTCCAAGATCGATACCGGTCTTTTCATCCCATCCATGCTGGAAGCAACAAAGGGCAATACCACCGTCGATGGTGAAGTATACGGCCTGCCGCATGTCTGGGGCACCAGTGGTCTGGTTGTGAACACCGCGATGGCCGGTGACGTCAAAGACTATACTGACCTGTGCAATGCATCTGTCAGCGGCAAGGTGTCTTACCGCCTCAAGCGTCCAACGCTGATCGGCTTTGCCTATGCAATGGGTCTGGACCCATTTGCTGCCTACGGTGATGAAGCGGCCTACAAGGATATTCTTGATCAGGTCGAGGCCAAGCTGATCGACTGCAAGCCCAACGTCAAAACCTACTGGGACGGTGGTGACGAGCTTAAGAACCTGCTGCGCTCTGGCGAAGTTGTGGCATCGATGGCGTGGGACACAGGCGGCTGGCAGCTGAACGATGATAATGCCGACATCACCTTTGTCGCACCTGCGTCCGGGGCTTTGGGCTGGATCGATACCTTTGCCCTGCCCGCGCGCGGTCGCGCCGATGACGCAGCCTATGCGTGGATCAACTTTGTGATGCAGCCCGAGATTGCTGCGATGATCACTGCCGCGGCTGGCAACTTTACCGCGTCGCAGGGTGGGGACGCTGGAGTGGATGATGCGCTGAAAGCCAAGTATCAGGCCAGCTTTCCACAAGCTGCAATCGACAACATCAAGTGGTATCCTTCTGTGCCTGCAGGCCTTGAGGCGCTGGAAGGTGCCGCACTGGACCGGATCAACGCCGCCAACTAAAGACGTAAACGTCACGATGGGGAAGCGCGGATATCGCGCTTCCCGATTTTATTCAGGGCCTGCACTACATGTCAGAAATTCCCGATCTCGAATGCCGCGCGATCTCAAAAAACTTCGATGACTTCAAAGCGGTGAAAGATGTCAGTTTCAGCGTGCCGCAGGGCACGTTCTTTTCCATTCTGGGACCGTCGGGATGTGGCAAGACGACGCTGCTCAGAATGATCGCCGGGTTTCAGAAACCAACCAGTGGTGATCTGTTGATCAAGGGCAAATCTGTGCTGGATGTGCCCCCCAACAAACGCCCGGTGTCGATGGTTTTTCAGCATCTCGCGCTTTTTCCCATGATGAACATCGGGGCCAATGTTGGTTTCGGCCTGCGCCAGCGCGACGTGAACAAAACGGACATCAAGAAACTGGTTGAGCGCGTTCTGGACCGTGTCGGCCTTGGCGGCGTCGCGGATCGCCCTGTCAGTTCATTGTCTGGCGGTCAGAAACAGCGGGTGGCCATCGCACGCTGTATGGTGCTTGAGCCGGACGTGCTGCTGTTGGACGAACCTCTGGGCGCGCTGGATCTCAAGTTGCGCGAACACATGAAGATCGAATTGAAACAGCTGCAGTCCGAGTTCAATACCACCTTTGTCTACATCACCCATGATCAGTCCGAAGCATTGGTGATGAGCGACCAGATCGCGGTGATGAACCACGGGGTGTTCGAACAGACGGGCACCGCAAAAGAGCTATATTACGAACCATCCACCGCATTTGTTGCCGGTTTTGTGGGGGAAGCGAACCGTTTTGCCGCCACTGTGGATCAGCGCGACGGTGTTGGCTTGCAGATGGCGACGGACCAGGGGCAGATCTTGCGCGGGATCGACGCCAGTGGGGGTTTGACGCAGGGCGAAAAGGTGGACGTTTTTGTGCGGCCCGAAGCCGTGCGTCTGTCGCGCAAGGCGTCCGACATGGCTGGGATGGGCAACGCCGGGCAAGGCACAGTTGAAAGCGTTCTGTTCAATGGCGCCAACAGTCAATTGATCCTGCGCGATCAGACCACAGGTGCAGAGATGTCAGTGGCCCTGCCGCAAACCGGTGAATTCCGCGACTTGACACGGGGTGATGTGGTCCATTTTGGATGGGAACCAAAGCAGACACGGGTCTATTCCGCGATAAGGGGAATGTGATGGGCACTGATCGCTCAAAACTGGCATTCTGGTTGTTGATGGCACCGCTGCTGATCTGGCTGATCACACTGATTGTCCTGCCACATGTCGGCATGTTTTTGGTAAGCCTGCGCGAAAAGGTGGGCGTGCGCGAATACGAAACCAGCTTTGCCAATTATGGGGTGTTCTTTAACGAGCCGCTTTATTGGAACACATTCGCGCGCACCGCCTATATGTCGATTGCATCGACGATGCTGACCCTGTTGATCGGGTTTCCCATTGCCTATTACATCGCCAAGCTGACGCGCGGGCGGACCAAGACCACCCTTTTTCTGATGTGTCTGATCCCGTTCTGGGTCAGCGAATTGGTGCGCACGTTTGGCTGGATGATCCTGCTGCGTGAAACAGGCGTCTTTTCAAATGCCTTGCAGTATCTCGGCCTCGTTTCCGGCCCGGTTGAGATGCTTTACAACGATGCGGCAATCATGACGGGGCTGGTCTATACCTCGATGCTGTTCATGGTCGTGCCGCTGGTCACCACACTGGACAGCCTTGATGACAGTCTGATCGAGGCCGGCTACGATCTGGGGGCAAGTGGTTTTGCCATCCTACGCGAAATCGTGATCCCCCACGCCATGCCCGGCATCGTGTCGGGCTGTATCGTGGTGTTCATGCTGAGCCTTGGCAATTACCTGACGCCGATCCTGCTTGGGGGCAAGGACAGCCTCTGGTTCACCGGCCTGATCTACAGCCAGTTCATCACGCGGTTCAACTGGGAACTTGGGTCGGCATTTGGGTTCTTGTTGCTTGGATTGTCGTCGCTGATCGTCTTTGTTGGTCTCAAGCTGTCCGGACAATCGCTGGGTAAAACGATGGCTCAGACATGATCACCGGCATCCCCCAAAGTGGCGCATTCAAATGGACCTACCGGGCCTATGTCACGCTGTTTTTCATCTATCTGGCGCTGCCCCTAGCGACGGTCTGTGTCTTTGCCTTCAACGACAGCGTCTTTCCGTCCTTGCCATGGGAAGGGTTCACCTGGGCATGGTTCTTTGGCACCGACGCGCCCTATATCGGGGTGTTCCATGAACGCCCGATTTTGCGGTCGCTGATCACCTCGGGTGTGGTGGCGTTCTGGGTCTCGCTGCTGGCGGTTTTGGTGGGCACCTGCAACGCATTCCTGTTTGTGCGGTACGAATTTCGCGGCAAAGGGTTCCTCTACATTCTAATGCTGTTGCCGCTGATCATTCCCGGCATCATCTTAGGGATTTCCATCCTGGTTTTTTCATCGTCGGTCGCCAACTTTCTCGAAGACGCAACAGGCATGTGGTTTGACGGGCTGCGCCCCGGATTGATCCTGGTCATTCTGGGACAGTTTTCGTTCATCACCACATTTGCCACGCTGGTCATCTCGGCCCGGCTGCAAAAGTTTGACCCCAGCCTCGAAGAGGCGGCGCTGAACCTGGGTGCGACCCGGTGGGGTGCCGTGCGGGCCGTCACCCTGCCCTTTCTATTTCCAGCAATGGCTGCGGCGGGCGTGGTTGCGGTGCTGATGAGTTTTGAGAACTTCAACACCACGCTGATGCTGGTCGGGTCGGACGCGCCGCTGACCATCACCATGTTTGACCGGCTCAAGCTGGGTTCGACACCGGTGCTCAACGCGGTGTCGTTGCTGTTGATTGTGGTGTCTGCCCTGCTTGGGCTTGCCTCGCTGCTGCTGCAAAAACGGCAGGATTAGAAACAGGCCAGCAAGAGCGCCTTGGTGTTGGTGGCGGTCATTTCCACAGGGTTGCCCCCGACGCTCGGATCACGCAGTGCAGATGCCACCAGCGCTTCAATGTCAGGGTCGGCGACGCCGAGATCGGTCAGGTTCGCCGGGATCGACAGGCTTTGCGTCAGCTCACGCACATAGGTCTTAAAGCCATCAAATCCGCCCGATATTCCCAGATAATTGCCCGCCATGCCAAGACGGTCCTCAACTGCGGGGCGGTTGAAATCCAACACCGGCAACATGACAACCGCATTGGTGGTGCCATGGTGGGTGTGGTGCACCGCGCCGATCGGATGGCTCAACGCATGAATGGCCCCCAGACCTTTCTGAAATGCCGTGGCCCCCATCGCAGCGGCAGACATCATGTGCCCGCGTGCTTCAATATCCGTGCCATTCGCATAGGCGCGCGGCAGGTTTTCCTTGACCAGCCGCATGCCTTCCAGCGCAATGCCCTGCGACATCGGGTGGTAGTGCGGCGAACAGAATGCCTCAAGGCAATGGGCAAACGCGTCCATGCCAGTGCCTGCGGTAATGACGGGAGGCATGCCGACGGTCAGTTCCGGGTCACAGATGACCACGGCGGGCAGGATTTTCGGATGGAAGATGATCTTTTTCTCATGGGTTTCTGAATTGGTGATGACTGACGCCCGCCCTACCTCTGATCCTGTCCCGGCGGTGGTCGGGACCGCAACGATGGGTGCGATGGCGTCCGCATCCGCCCGCGTCCACCAATCGCCGATGTCCTCGAAATCCCACAGCGGCCGGGTTTGACCGGCCATGAAAGCCACAACCTTGCCCAGATCAAGGCCCGATCCTCCGCCAAAAGCGATGACACCGTCATGGCCTCCGTCGCGGTAGGCGGTGACACCTGCTGCGACGTTTTGTTCGGTCGGGTTTGGGTCAACCTGCGAAAACATCGCACGGCCCAACCCGGCGGCTTCCATCAGATCAAGCGTGCCTTGGGTGATGGGCAGACCCGCCAACCCCTTGTCTGTGACCAGCAGTGGTTTCTTGATGCCAGCGACCGCGCAGGCGTCGGCAATCTCGGATATCCGGCCGGCACCAAAACGCATTGCAGTAGGATAAGACCAGTTGGCTTTCAGGGTCATGTCTCAGGCTTTCTTGAAGTGATATGATTTTGGACGGGTCAAGGCATCGAAGCCCAGTTTGGAAAGTCCGGCACCGCGCCCGGTATTTTTGCATCCGGTCCAGCACAGCGCGGGATCAAGGTAATCGGCGCGGTTCATAAACACTGTCCCGGTTTCCAACCGCGCGCCTATGGCGTCAGCGGCCTCTGCATCAGCCGTGAAAATCGCCGATGTCAGACCAAACTGACAGTCATTCATCAGTGCGATGGCTTCTTCGTCGTCTTTGACCGGCATGATCCCCACAACGGGTCCGAAACTTTCATCACGCATCACCCGCATATCATGGGTGACATTGGTCAGGATCTGTGGCGTGAGATAGGCCCCGCCGTCATCGGCAGGCATCTTCTCGATATGCGCAGTGGCACCATCCGCCAATGCTTCATCAATCTGCGCGCGCACTTCGCGGGCAAAGCGCACATTTGCCATCGGTCCCAGCGTCGTTGCCTCGTCCAGCGGATTGCCCAGTTTGAGCTGGTTCACCCATGCCACGGCCTTTTCCACGAAAGCATCATATAGGGTTTCATGCACGTAAATCCGTTCAATTCCGCAACAGCATTGCCCGGCGTTGAACATCGCTCCGTCCATCAACGTATCCACGGCGGTGTCCAGATTGGCGTCATGCCGGACATAGCCGGGATCCTTGCCGCCCAGTTCCGTCGCGACACCTGTAAACGTGCCGGCTGCAGCGCGTTCCATCGCCTGCCCTCCGCCCACCGAACCGGTAAAGTTGATGAAGTCGAACGCATTCTCAGCGATCAGCGCTGATGTGGTCTCATGATCCAGCACAATGTTCTGGAACACGTCGTCCGGCACGCCAGCCGCATGGTAGGCATCGGCCAGATGTTCCCCGACAAGGATGGTTTGCGCCGCATGTTTCAGGATCACCACATTGCCCGCGATCAGTGCCGGCGCGATGGTATTGTTGGCGGTCATATAGGGGTAGTTCCACGGTGCCACCACAAAGACAAGTCCGTGCGGTTCACGGGTGATCTTGCGGCAAAAGGCATCGCTGTCCTCAACGATCGTTGGCGAAAGCGCGTCTTGCGCAATCTTTGACATGTAACTGGCGCGTTCCTTCAGGCCGCCCAATTCACCCCCATAACGGACCGGGCGACCCATCTGATGGGCCAGTTCCGTCACCATACGTTTCTGGGTACGCTCAACCTCTGCCATCGCGCCCATCACCAGATCAATGCGTTCCTGCAACGGTCGCGCGGTCCAGGCGGCTTGCGCCTTGCGTGCCCGTGCGACGGCGTCACGCGCAGCGTCCATGCTCAGGCATTCGCGCTCGGCATAGAGCGATCCGTCAATCGGAGAGATACATTTTGTCGTTGCCATGTCTTACGCCCTTTCAAATCCGCGCGCGATTTCCCAATCTGTGACCACGCGGTCAAATTCCTCTAACTCCCATTCCGCAGCCCGGGCGTAGTGGTCGACCACGCCGTCCCCCATTGCCGCCCGCAGAAACGAGGACCCTTTGAGATTCTCATGCGCGGCCCGCAGCGATTGCGGAATATCACCGGCCTTGGCATCTTCATAGACATCACCGCGCGTCGGGGACGCCAACGGCATCTTTTCTTCGATACCCTTGATCCCTGCGGCCAGCATGGCCGCCTGCGCCAGATAGGGATTGAGGTCTGAGCCACCGATGCGGCATTCGATCCGCACGCCTTTGGTTCCTGCCCCACACAGCCTGAAACCCGCGGTGCGGTTGTCCACGGACCAGACCGTTTTGGTCGGCGCAAAAGTTCCCTTGGCAAAGCGCTTGTAGCTGTTGACGTAGGGGGCCAGAAAATAGGTGTAATCCGGCGCATAGGCGATCAGCCCGGCCATGTAATGTTTCATCAGGTCAGACATGCCAAGCTCGTCTGACTTGTCGACGAACATCGCTTTGCCATCTTGCCACAGCGACTGATGGACGTGCGATGAACTGCCGACCCGGTCATGATGCCATTTGGGCAGAAAGGTCGCGGCATGCCCCTGCTGCCATGCGATTTCCTTGACCGCGTGCTTGGCGATCGTGTGGTAATCAGC
This sequence comes from Sulfitobacter sediminivivens, assembly GCF_042611115.2. Taxonomy (NCBI): domain Bacteria; kingdom Pseudomonadati; phylum Pseudomonadota; class Alphaproteobacteria; order Rhodobacterales; family Roseobacteraceae; genus Sulfitobacter; species Sulfitobacter sediminivivens. The sequence goes on along the minus strand of NZ_JBHGAR020000019.1, from coordinate 5,533 downwards.
GCAATCAAGTGCAGGAGAATAGCGGATATTCAGCTCTTCCTGCCCGGCCTCCGCCTCCCCTTTGGAATTCTCGATGGGCAGACCTGCTGCATAGAGATGATTGCGGATCGGGCGCATCACATGCTCTTCCTTGGTGGTCTGGAAGATATGATAATCCTCATTGTAGCCGCTGATCGGTTTAAGGTCGCGAAACCCGCCTTCGCGGATTGCGTCGAGGCTGTCGGCGAAAAGGAAGAACTCCAGTTCTGTCGCCATCATCGCATCAAAGCCCAGCGCGCTGAGCCGCTCGATCTGTTTCTTAAGAATCGCACGTGGGGAATGTGGGACGGGCTTGTGATGGTGATGATCCAGCACATCACAAAGCACCATTGCGGTGCCTTCGAGCCATGGCACCGGGCGGATTGTGTCCAGATCGGGCTTCATCACATAGTCGCCGTACCCCGCGCGCCAGCTTGTCGCGGCAAATCCCTCGGGTGTGGCCATCTCAAGGTCGGTGGCCAGCAGGTAATTGCAGCAATGGGTTTCCTCAAAAGAGGTTTCCACGAAATTCACCGCGTGAAAACGTTTGCCCATCAGGCGCCCTTGCATGTCCACCAGACAGACCAGCACCGTGTCGATGCTTCCGTCTTTTACGGCGGCTTTCAGCTCTTTGAAACTCATCGGTGCGGGCATTGGTGGCTCCAGTCATTTGTGGTGAGGGGGCAACGTCACGCGCCGCCCCCCGGATGTTGATATTTCAACTGTTGGTGTAGGGCGGTCCGGCCTTGTTGATGACCTCGTTATAGTCGCGGAAAATCTGAACGATTTTTGAATGGATTTCACCTTCTTCGGCGATCTCCGTCCAGAATTCCTTGGCCGCGTTTTCGACCTCGTTCCATTCCTCGGCTGGAATGGTGCGCAGCTCAAGCTTGTCGCCCTTCGCGCGCAGCCGTGCCTCGCCCCCCCAATACCACTGGTTGCGATAGGTGTGACCTGCTTCGATCCCTGCCATCACCAGTTGCTTGAGGTGATCAGGCAGATCGGCCCACTTTTGCTGATTGACAAAGAACGACCCGATCCATGCACCCGAGATGTTGTTGGTCAGGAAGTAATCCGTCACCCCGGCCCAACCGACAGTGTAGTCTTCGGTAATGCCGGACCATGCCATGCCGTCCAATTCCCCGGTCTGGACCGCGACTTCGGCATCTTCGTAGGGGATGTTCACGGGGACGACACCAAATTTGGACAGAAACCGCCCCGCTGTGGGGAAGGTATACAGCTTTAGCCCATCCAGATCGGCGACTGATTTGATCTCTTTGGTGGTGTTGAAGTTGCAGGGGTCCTGACCCGCTGCCGACAGCCATGCCACCCCGACTTTGGCGTATTCTTCGCGCCAGATATCGGCGAGCCCGTATTGGTTGAACAGGGCCGGCACATCAAGAATATGCTTGGTCGCAAACGGGAAATACCCGCCGAATTGCTGTAGCGGCGTGGGCGAGGCCATTGAATCGTCATCGGAATGCACTGCGTCAATGGTGCCACGTTGCATGGCCTGAAACAACTCGCCCGTCGGCACGATCTGATCGGCATAGAAAAGTTCGATCTCCATCTCGCCGTTTGCAGCGGCATTGATGTAATCGACGCAAGGTTTCGTCACCTGTTCACCCAATGCGGACCCCGCATAGGTCTGCATCCGCCACTTGATCGCGGTTTGCGCCCGCACAATGCTGGGTGCGGCAAGGGCGGCCGGGGCGGCAATTGCTGCGGCCTTTAGGAAATGTCTGCGTGTCGTCATGATCTTTCTCCTTTGTTGAAATGTCAGGCCCCCTTTGCGGGGGCTCTTTTATGGTTGGTTGTACACATAGTCAGGCAGCCACAGCGCCAGTCCCGGAAACAGCATCACCAGCACAAGCGCACCGACCATCACCAAGACAAACGGGGTGATCGACGCATAAATATCGCGTAGCGTGATCTCGGGCGGGGCCATGGCGCGCATCAGGAACAGGTTATAGCCGAATGGAGGCGTCATATAGGCGATCTGAGTGGTGATGGTGTAGAGGATACCGTACCAGATCAGGTCAAACCCCAATTCGCCCACCAGCGGCACATAAAGCGGCGCAACAATGACCAGCATCGCCGTGTCGTCCAGAAAAGTTCCCATCAGGATAAAGGACAGTTGCATCAAAATCAAAATCGTCCAGGGCGACAGGTGCAGTTGATCGGTGAACAGCCCCTCAATTGCCTTGACCGCACCCAAACCGTCAAACACCGCGCCAAAGGCCAGTGCCGCAAGGATGATCCACATGAACATGCAGGTGATGCCAAGGGTATTTCGTACCGAATTTTCAAACACCTCGCGGGTCATGCGCCCTTTCAGCACCGCTGCAAAGAATGCGGCCCCTGCCCCAATGGCCGAGCTTTCCACAAGACTGGTCCAGCCGTTTACGAATGGCACCATCATCGATGCGAAAATAACCAGCGGCAGGATGCCAGCCCTGAGCAGGCGGAGCTTTTCAGCACGCGGAATGTCACGCTCTGACGCGTCCAGTACCGGACCCAGCACCGGGTTTTTCCAACAGCGGATCACGATATAGGCAATGAACAGTGCGGCCATCATCAGCCCCGGCAAAATACCTGCCAGCCACAATTGCCCAACCGGCTGACGTGCAATCATCGCATAAAGCACCAACACAACAGAGGGCGGCACCAGAATGCCAAGGCTGGAACCCGCCTGAATGACGCCGGTGACCATGCGTTTGTCATAGCCCCGTTTCAATAATTCCGGCAGCGCGATGGTGGAACCAATGGCCATGCCCGCCACGCTCAGCCCATTCATCGCCGAGATGAGCACCATCAACCCGATTGTGCCGATCGCCAGCCCGCCGCGCAGCCCCCCCATCCAGACGTGAAACATCTTGTACAGATCATCAGCGATGCGCGATTCTGAGAGCACGTAGCCCATAAAGATGAACATCGGCAGCGTCAGCAGCGGATACCACTTCATCAGTTTCATGGCGGCGGAAAACCCAATGTCGTAGCCCCCCTTGTCGCCCCACAACAACAGCGCCGCGACCACGGCGACAAACCCGATGGCCCCGAACACCCGCTGCCCGGTCAGCAGCATCAGCATCATCGTGGCGAACATCAACGTGGCAATCACTTCATAGGACATCAGATCGCCTCACCCTTAAGCCGGAGCACATCCTTGAGCAGTTCGGAAATGCACTGCAACAGCATCAGGAACAGACCAATGACCATGACTGTCTTGATCGGCCACATCCACGGCCGCCAGACCGAGGGCGATGTTTCCATGCGCCCGATTTCTTCTGTTCCGGTGATCAGCCCGCGAAAGAAAGAAATCGGCTCTGTCCCCCAGTAGCCCAGCGAATAAGCCGTTGATCCGACAGCGCCGTAAAGCATGACGCCGAGATAGAAAATCAGGAACAGAACGGTGATCAGGTCAGCCCATGCTTTTTTGCGCGGCGACCATTCCCCATATAATAGATCCATCCGGACGTTTGAGCCCAGTTGGATCGAATACGGGCCCCCAAGGATATAGTAGGCCACCATCGCGAACTGGGCCAACTCCAGCGTCCAAAGCGACGGCAGAAAAAACGTCTTGCTGACAGAGGACCACAGCAGGATCGCCATCAGGACAAAGATGCCATACATCACAATCCGACCAAGCCGGAAGTTAAGGGCATCAACCGCCCGAATGAACCCGCGCACCAGACTATGCATGCAAACCCTGACCCAGATTTTCAAGGGCGGCACCGATCCAGCGAGACAGCACACCTGCCATCTGTTGTTGCTGCGTTTTTGTGGCAATCAGGTCATTGCGCAGTTCGATCATCACGTTCAGATGCCCCTCCGGCAGCGCATGTTCTTTCAACGTATGCGTCACGCCATCGTCCGGGCCATAAGGCGCATTGCGTTGGGTGTTCATCTGCGTGTGCTGCGGCGCAATTGCCAGCATTGCATCGGCCAATCGCGCATCGCTGTCGTGCAGAATGCCGATTTCAACCTGACGCGGCTGACCGTGATAATTGGGGGTAAAGCTGTGTACAGTCACGATCACGGGCTTGGCACAGGCAGCAATCGCATCAGCCAATGCACGCCGAAAAGGCAGGTAATACGTCGCCACACGCATGTCACGCGCGGCAGCGTCCAGCCCCCTGTTGCCGGGAACTTCAATCCGTTCGCTGCGGTCCGGCATCGCATCCCGCGCGTCCGGCGGGCGGTTGCAATCATAGACCAGCCGCGACACTCTGCCCGCCACCAGCGTTGCATCCATGATCCGGGCCATCCCTTCTGCCACGGCCAATGCACCCGGATCCCAGACCGCATGGCTTTGCCGGTCCTGTCCGGACAATCCAAGGTCATTCAATGCAGGCGGAATATACGCCGAGGCATGTTCGCAGACCAGCACAACGTCCGACGATCCCCGTGCGGAGGTTACAACAACAGGCTGTTCGGATGTCGAAATCTGCGGCACCAATAATCCCCCAATTTCGATAACACTCAGGCGGTGCGCAGATTCTGTCAACAATTTTCTGTAATAAATTATTCATCTGCTATACTTCTGTAACGATAGCTATCAAATGAGGCGATTCCCCCCTTGCCCGGATCAGAGTTTACCATCGCGGATCGCATTCAGAGCGGCTTGGACAATCTGACCCGAGCAGAGCGGCAACTGGCGCATTCCATCCTGGAAAACTATCCCGCCAGCGGGCTTGGGCCGTTGTCCGCGCTGGCCAAAGATGCCGACGTGTCAGGTCCGACAGTGCTGCGTATGGTGCAAAAGCTGGGCTTCAAGGGGTATCCCGATTTTCAGGCCGCGTTACGCGAAGAGCTGCGTGCCAAGGCCAGAAACCCGATTGCCAAACACGATACATGGACAGAAGGCGCGCCATCAGGTCATGTGCTGAACCGGATCACCGATGCGGTTATCGACAACATCCGCCATTCGCTGGCACAGATCGAACCGGCGGCCTTTGACGACGCCTGCGCGCTCATCGCCGAAACCGACCGCGCAGTCTATATCGTTGGCGGGCGGATATCCCACACGATTGCCGAATATCTCTATCTGCACATGCAGGTGATCCGCCCCGGCGTCATCCACGTTCAATCAACCTCCAACACCTGGCCGCATTATCTATTGGACCTCAAGGAAGGCGATGTGGTGGTGATTTTCGACGTGCGGAGGTACGAAAACAACACCCTGAAACTTGCAGAAATGGCGCATGCAAAGGGTGCCAAGATCATCCTTTTTACAGACCAGTGGCGCTCTCCGATCCATGCGCTGTCTGACATCTGTTTCAGCAGCCGCATCGTCGTGCCGTCGGCCTGGGATTCCGCCGTCATGCCGATGTTGCTGATCGAAACGATGATCTCTGCTGTGCAGGACCTGTGCTGGACTGACACCCGGACCCGAATGGAAGCGTTGGAGGATATGTTCGACCAGACCAAGCTTTTCCGAAAGTTTACCTGACGTGCGTGCCCACGCGGGGCAAGCCGCCCCGCTGAGCCTCCCCCTTTGAAGTGGTCCGCCCCT
>NZ_JBHGAR020000018.1:0-64084 GCF_042611115.2 Sulfitobacter sediminivivens | reverse complement strand
TCCTTGTCCGGGATAAAGTTCAGAACAAGCCCAGACACGACGACATCAGCGGTGCCATCATCCACCGGAATAGTGTCACCTGATCCTTGCAGGAATGATGCCCGTTCATCATCTGTTTCTTTCCGCGCCAGTTCTAGGAACCCTTCTGATGGTTCGACGCCAACAACAGACTTTGGGTCTCGATACTGCAGAATCTGCGACGTAAGCGCTCCGGTTCCACAACCAAGGTCAAGCCAGCGCAAACCTGGAGCTGTGTCCATCCAAGACAAGAACTTTTTGCCTGTCTTCCGACTCCACCTGCCAACATACATCTCGTATGCGTCGCCATCGGTCCATTTGTCCTGCATGGCCTCGTCCTTGCCGCTGCCTGGGTTCGCTAAATCCTAACACAGGCTATCTTGCGTGTCCGCTTTGGGCTCCAAACAATTATCTGACTGGTTTTTCGAAGTGAATCTGCACCCGCTGGCGTCAACGGTGGCTTTGCAGATGGTGCTGCCATTGCCTTGGTTCACAAATCAGAGAACGATTTGCCGCTTTTGCCATTTCGAAACGAAGTCGAAAATGTCTGGGGCAATGAGAACGTAGTCCTCTTCAATGCCATAGTACGCCCATACGCCCGGCTTGCCTTCGAGGAAGCAAAAGAAGATGCCATCGACGCCTGCGTAACCAAAGATCAGTTCTCCTTTTTCGAAGTCTGCCAACAGATTCTCAGATTGCAGCACGAACTGAATCTGGTTGTAGTCGTCATACAGGCCGTCCTGAAAATCAGTGAAATACGCGCCGCAATCCGGTTCCCATCGGCTTGCCTCAGCACGTGATTTTACTGGTGTTCTCACCGAAATTTCCAGTCCTGCAAAGACTCTCGCAACTAATGCTAGCCACGCAATCCAGTTTCTCCAATGTCTGATTGGGCCTGAAGCGTCCCCTGATATCTGCTACCCCATCGCCCGCAGCCGTTTGATCAGGCTGGACGTGTCCCAGCGTGCGCCACCCAGTTTTTGCACATCTTTGTAGAATTGATCGACCAACGCGGTGATGGGCAGGCTGGCACCGGTTTCATCGGCGGTATCCAGACAAATGCCGAGGTCCTTGCGCATCCAATCTACAGCGAAACCGTGGTCAAACTTGTCGTCAAGCATCGTCTCATAGCGGTTGGCCATTTGCCACGAGCCGGCGGCCCCCTGGCTGATCACTTCAACCACTGCACGGCCATCAAGGCCTGCCTTCTCGGCAAAATGCAGCGCTTCGGACAAGCCCTGCACCACGCCCGCGATGGCGATCTGATTACACATCTTGGTCATTTGACCCGCACCACTGTCGCCGATGCGCCGGCATATTTTTGAATAGACGTCCATCACCGGCTGTGCACGGTCAAACGCCCCCTGATCGCCGCCACACATGATGGACAATTGCGCATTTTCCGCGCCGGCCTGTCCGCCGGATATGGGCGCGTCGACAAAGCTGATCTGTGCTGCATCCGCAGCGTCGTAAAGTTCGCGGGTCACGGCGGCCGAAACAGTGGTGTGATCGACAAATACCGCGCCTTTTGTCATGCCCGCAAAGGCCCCCTCATCGCCCAGACAGACCGAGCGCAAATCATCGTCATTGCCCACACATGACAGTACAAAATCAGCATCCTTTGCGGCCTCGCGTGGTGTCGACGCGGCAGTGCCACCATATGACTTGGCCCATGCACGCGCCTTTTCGGCCGTGCGGTTATAGACGGTCACATCATGGCCCGCCTTTTGCAGATGCCCGGCCATCGGACCGCCCATTACACCAAGTCCCAAAAATGCGAGCTTTGCCATCTGCTTTTCCTTGTCATTCAGTTGCGATATTGCGAGACCCAACACCTAACACCTCATGCGCCTTGGTCAATCGGCGCCCTGCATTTACCCGGAGCAATCCATGGCCCTGATCTTTCGTTGGCTTGTGCGTCTTGCGGCCTTGATGATTGTGCTGACCGTCGTGGTCACGGGGCTGGTCTATTGGCTCGCCTCGCGGTCCCTGCCCGATTACAACGACGAGGTTGCGGTTTACGGGCTGACCGCGCCCGTGGAAATCGTTCGCGACAATGCCAATGTGCCGCACATTTTCGGCGCGGCGGATCGGGACGTGTACTATGGCCTTGGCTTTGCCCATGCACAGGACCGCATGTGGCAGATGATCATGCTGCGTCGCACAGCCCAGGGACGTCTGAGCGAAGTTTTTGGCACCGCCACATTGAACACCGACCAATTGTTGCGCCGCTTTGATATCTACACGGCTGCCGTGAGGTCGGTTGAGGCGTTGGATCCAAAGACCCGCGCCGCACTTGAGGCCTATGCCACCGGTGTCAACGCGCGTCTGGATCAGATCAATTCCGAAGCACTGGGGCGCGGTGCCCCTGAAATGTGGTTGTTCAACGCGCCAATGGCCCCGTGGAGCCCTGCGGATTCCGTCGCAATTGTAAAACTCATGGGTTTGCAACTGTCCGGCCATCTGGAGGCCGAAGTGATCCGGGCGCGGACCTCGCTCGCGTTGCCGGATCAAAAGCGTCTGGTCGATATTTTGCCAGATGCCCCGGGAACAGGGGTTGCCGCATTGCCGGAATATGCCGCGCTTGCCCCGGGTGTAAAACGCTATGCGGACAACATCCCGCTTGATCCGCATCCATTATCGCCGTTCAAACACCTGGCGTTTTCCGGGGCGTCAAATGCCTGGGCTGCGGCACCGTCTCGGTCGGCATCAGGCGGGACGCTTCTTGCCAATGACCCGCATCTTGGCTTCACGGCACCCTCGATCTGGTATCTGGCGCGGCTTGAACTTTCCTCTGGCGGGGTGATTGGGGCGACCATTCCGGGGATGCCGGTGGTCCTGACCGGGCGCAGTGCCGATTTGGGCTGGGGTCTGACCTCTGCCAATGTCGACGATCAAGATGTCTATATCGAAGAGATCAACCCGGACAACCCGGAGGAATACCGCACGCCGGACGGGTTCAAAAAGTTTGTGACCCGGTCGTCGATTATCACTGTCAAAGACGCCGATCCGGTGACCGTGACCCTGCGCTGGACCGATAATGGTCCGGTGTTGCCCGGCAGTCATTACAATCTGTCCTCCATCACGCCGCCCGGCCATGTCACATCCGTCAACTGGACCGTGCTAAGCGAGGAGGACACGTCACTGTCCGCCGCCTTGGCCCTGATGGAGGCTAAAACCATCGAGGATGGCATCGCCGCGTCGGCGGGCTATGTGGCCCCGGCGCAGAACCTGATGCTGGCGGACCGCAATCGCATCGCCATGAAAACCATCGGTGCCTTGCCGCGCCGGGATGCTGGTCATCAAAGCAAGGGCCGCATGCCCTCGCGTGGTTGGATCGCATCAAACCGCTGGGACGGCATCATGCCGTTCACCGCCAACCCCGAATTTGTCGCACCATCGGGTGGAATTCTTGGCAATACCAACAACAAGACCGTAGACCGACCTTTCCCCAACCATGTGTCTTACCTGTGGGGTGACACCCAGCGGGTGCAGCGCTGGCAACGGTTGATGCAGAACCGGCAGGTTCACACCCGAGACAGTTTTATCGAAGCGCAACTTGATACGGTGAGCTTTACCGCACGGTCGCTGTTACCGCTGATCGGTGCCGAATTGTGGTTCACCGGAGAGGCCGCGGCGGACGGCACTGCCGAACGGCAACGCCAGCGCGCCTTGTCCCTGCTGGCCGGTTGGTCGGGCGAAATGAACGAACACCTGCCTGAACCTTTGATCTATGCCGCATGGATACGGGCATTGCAGGACCGACTGATACAAGACGAACTGGGGCCACTTGCGGACGAATTCGACCATGTCGAGCCGCTGTTTATTGAGCGGGTCTTTCGTGACGTTGACGGTGCCGCGGTCTGGTGTGACGTGCTGCAATCGGCCCCGGTGGAAACCTGTTCAGACATGGCGCGGCTGGCATTGGATGATGCACTTTTGTGGATCAATGAGACGTGGGGATCACAGCTTGAATCCTTGCGCTGGGGGGACGCGCATCAAGCAACACACAATCACGCTGTGCTGGGCGAGGTGCCGGTGTTGCGGTATTTTGTGAACATCCTGCAATCGACATCGGGCGGCGACCACACCCTGCAGCGCGGGCGCACCAAAGGCACTGACCCTGATCCTTTCCAGAACGTGCATGGTGCGGGCTATCGCGGGGTGTATGATTTTGCCGATCCGGATTCGTCGGTCTTTGTCACCTCCACCGGGCAGTCGGGGCATTTCCTGTCGCGTCATTATGACGACATGGCCCAGCTGTGGCGGCGCGGTGAATACATCCCGATGTCGCTGGATGAGGGGCTTGCACGGGCGGCGGCGGTTGGGGTGACTGTGCTCACGCCTGCGCAATAATGAACCGCGTTATCCTATTCAACAAACCTTACGGTGTGCTGTCGCAGTTCACTGACAAAGGCACGGCAGGCACGGCGCGGCCTACCTTGTCGACCTATATAGAGGAACCGGGGTTCTATCCCGCAGGACGGCTCGACAAAGACAGCGAGGGGTTGCTGGTGCTGACGGATAATGGGGCGCTTCAGGCCCGCATCGCCCACCCCAAATACAAACGCCCCAAAACCTATCTGGTTCAGGTCGAAGGGACGCCAGATGCGGCAGCGTTGGAAGATCTGCGCAAGGGCGTGGTGCTCAAGGACGGCAAGACCGCCCCGGCAGAGGTGACCCGAATTGATCCGCCTGCCGGGCTATGGGACCGCGATCCACCGGTCAGGTTTCGCAAGTCCGTGCCAGATGCGTGGTTGCAGATTACCATTCGCGAGGGGCGCAACAGGCAGGTGCGCCGCATGACCGCGCATGTGGGGTTGCCCACCCTACGATTGATCCGCAGCCAGATCGGCGATTGGCACCTGAACGATATGCGCCCCGGCGCGTGGCGCTGGTCGTCTGAAACGGGGGGCTAGGCCTCAGGTCACGGCCCGCGCGATCCACACACCGCCCGTGGCCGACACCGCTGTCAGGCAAATCCCCCAGGTGAAATCAGTTGCCACCATGGCCCAGGTCCAGTCCTTAAGCGTCGCCAGATTGGTAAACTCATAGGTCCCATAGGCCATCGCGCCGATCAGTGCCGCATTGCCCACGACCCACATGAGGCTCTTGTCCCCGTCCAGCGCGGGCAGCGACACAAACCACAAAAGCACTGCAATGTAGAATGCATAGAACACAAATGCAGGCAGAACGCGGAACTGGTCCAGCAACAACCCGCCAATATCTTTTTCAAAGGTCGGCTTGATGAGATAGCTCAGGCCCAGATAATCGAGACCCAGAAAGATCGCGAATGTTGCGATGTATAAGATGATGTACGTCATTTGGGACCCCGGCAGATTGATGTCTGGGAAACGATATGGGGCGGTGCTTCGGGAATCCGACCCATATCGTGAAAAAATTTGGGAAAGGCATCAAACTACATTTTTTGAAACTGAGCTTCCTGAGCAGCAGACCAGCGCACAGTCAGATCAAAACCCTCATCTGTCTGGCGTTCATCCTCAACAACCTCTTGCGCAAAGAGCCATGCGCGTTTCTTGCCATCGGCAAAGCTCAGGGTGAGTTCCGCCTCGCGCACAGCACCCTGAAGCGCCTCCGCAATCACCTTTTGCAGCGCATCAAGCCCCTCGCCGCTGATCGCTGAGATTGCCAGCACGTTATCGTCCCGCTCAGCGCGGGCGCGCACCGCTTCGGCGGCTTCGGGCGGCAACAGATCCAGTTTGTTCCAGACCTCGAATGTCCGGGTTTCTGCGGGAACGCCCAGCGAAGCCAGAATATCGCGCACATCCTGCGCCTGTTCTTCGGTTTCGGCATGGGAAATATCGCGCACATGACAGACGATATCAGCGGCAAGCACCTCTTCTAGTGTGGCGCGAAACGCCGCAACCAGTTCGGTTGGCAGATCGCTGATAAATCCAACTGTGTCACTAAGGATAATTTCTGGTCCATCGGGCAGCACCAGCGACCGCATCGTGGGGTCCAGCGTGGCAAAGAGCATGTCTTTCGCCATCACTTCCGCGCCCGTTAACCGATTGAAAAGCGTCGATTTCCCGGCGTTTGTATAGCCCACAAGAGCCACGATCGGATAGGGCACTTTGGCACGCGCAGCGCGGTGCAGCGCGCGGGTTTTCACCACCTTGTCCAGCTGGCGGCGCAAGCGCACCAATTGTTCGTCGATGGCGCGTCTGTCTGATTCAATCTGGGTTTCGCCCGGACCACCGACAAACCCCAAACCGCCCCGCTGACGTTCAAGGTGGGTCCATGCCCGCACCAGTCGCGTACGCTGGTAGTTGAGGGCGGCCATTTCGACCTGCAACACCCCTTCGCGGGTGGCTGCGCGGTCACTAAAAATTTCTAGGATAAGACCAGTACGATCAAGCAGTTTGACGCCCCAGGCTTTTTCCAGATTGCGCTGCTGCACGGGGCTGACATGGCCATCGACCAATACCAGTTCGACCTCGGCCTCTTCCATCGTGTCGTGCAGTTCCTTGACCTTACCGGAGCCAAACAGCATCCCGGCACTTACCGTGCGCAGCGGCACCACATCTGCGCCAACCACTTCCAGTTGCGGCAGCGCCTCGGCCAATGCCACGGCTTCGGCCAGTGCCGGTACCGGGGCGCGACGGTCATTATCTGATTTTATCTCTGGATGCAGTACCCAAGCACGGGTGACGCGCGGGCCATCCGTGTCGTCAATCTGAAATGGTGCGCGGCTCAATTGGCGTCTTCGCCCTCGTAAAGCGAGATCGGCTGGCTTGGCATGATCGTCGAAATGGCGTGCTTATATACCAGTTGTGACTGGCCATCGCGGCGTAACAACACGCAAAAGTTATCAAACCAAGTGATGACACCTTGCAGTTTTACACCGTTGATCAGGAAAATTGTGACCGGAACCTTGGTCTTGCGCACGTGGTTCAGGAATGCATCCTGAAGGTTCTGTCTGTCAGACGCCATAGTTCAAACTCGCTTTTGTTCTTGCTGGCATCCGCGGACCGGAGACCCCCATTGGATTGAGTATGTCTTGCGTTGCAGCGAGTTTCCAGCCCAAATATCCTGCACCATGTGCAGATTGACGCCGATGCGTGTCAGGCGCGCCACAAGTCGGGTGTCAAAAGGGCAATAATCGCCAGTGTTTCAAGGCGTCCCAGCACCATAGCGCCACATAACACGGCTTTTGCAGTGAGACTGAGTTCGATCAGCTTGATGGGTGCATCCGCCGCATATTCCGTCAATGGCCCGGTGGTCGCGAGGCTGGATACGGACAAAACCAGCGCCTGCTCAAAATCTGTGCCCGCCAAAGTCAACAGCAAGGTGATGGCCGCAAGAGAGATCGCGAACAACATGAAGAATATCCAGGCAATAAAGGCCCCATTGCTTTGCAATCGTCGCCCCGACGCGCCCGCACCACTGACCGAACTGGGATGGACCAGCCGCTCCATCTCGCGCGAGCCATTCTGATAAAGCGCAAAGACGCGCAGCAATTTCACCCCGCCTGCCGTGGTAGCCACACCACCGCCGATCAGCGCCAGTCCCATCAGGATCAGTCCCGGCGTGGCAAGCCCGGACCAGCTTTGGGCCTCGCTCCAATGCTCAGAGACAAATCCGGTGGTCGTGAGAAACGACATAACCGTAAATACAGCGCCCCAGAACGCATAGGCCGCCTGCCCCAGGTTATCCATGGATTCAACATCATAGGCCCCCAGAAAATGCCGCCCAAAAAGGACAAGTGGCACCCCCATGACAATGAAAAGTCCAATCCGGAACTCGGGATCGGTCATCAGCCCGCCCTGGGTCGCGGTTACGGTGTCTTTGGAAAAGGTCAGGCGCGACAAGGCAAAGAGCATGAACAACAACATCACCGCCTCGCCCGCGACGCCGACATCTGACGTTTGCACCCCGCCAATCGGCGAAATGCCCGATGTCGCCAGAACTGACATAGCATGACACAGCGCCACCAGCGGTCGTTCGCCATTGGCCAGCAGCAAAAGCCACAGAACCAGCGTGAGTGCCACATAGATGGGCGCCAACGCCTGCACGCTGCGCGCCAGACGGTGTCTGGGGTTCATCGGGGCCATGCGGTTGCTGTCAGTCTGGTCGCGCCTGCCCGGTTCAGCCTGCGACGTCACCTCGAACCCGCCAAGGTGCAGCGGTGCCAAAATCGCCGATGCTGCGACCCACATCAACAAGCCCCCCATCCAGCCAACCTGTGCGCGCCACAAATGCAATGTGTCGGTCAGCCGGTCTGGATCGCGAAACATGGTGGCACCGGTGGTGGTAATGGCGCTCACCATCTCGAAATACGCGTGCAGAAACAGAGTTGTCGGCAGCGCCTCCACAAATGGAATGGCAAACAGGATCGGCAGGAACACAAATGCTGCAAACAGCGACATGAGCGGCCCCAAAGCACCGTGCCGGGGTGTGCGCCCCGCATGTGCAATGGCAATCATGGTGAACGCAATCACCCCAAGCAACCCGGCATAGAAAAACGCCCGCGACGCTTCAAGATCCCGCACCACGAGGCCGTAAACCGCAGGCACGATCATCGACGCCGAGGCGATGCCAAACAGCAGCAAAAACAGCGGCAGTTGCAGCGTCGTGGCGCGGATAAAGCTTTGGCGGCTCACAGCGAAACAGTATCCCTCTTGCGGTTAAAAGAAGTCGATGGAAACTTGCATCAATTGTTCAACCTTCGGCACGTCCTCAGCCAATGCAAAAAGCGCGATAACATCGCCTTCATCAATCCGGGTTGATCCGACGGGGCGCATCACCTTGTCCCCCTTGCGCAGCATCCCGATCAAGACGCCTTCGGGAAAATCGATCTCTGACACCTGTTTGCCGGCAATCGGCGAGGTTGACAGAACTTCGGCCTCGATCACCTCCGCCTCTGCATCCCCTATGGAATAGACGGCGCGGACCCGGCCATGACGGATGTGGCGCAAGATGGAACTGACCGTGGTGGCACGCGGGTTGATATAGGCGTCAATGCCAAGCGGTGTCATCAAGGGAACCAATGTCGGGTCGTTGATCAGCGCAATCACATACGGGCAGCCTTCGGCCTTGGCGCGCACGCACGCCAGCATGTTGGTTTTGTCGTCATCTGTAATTGCCAGCATTGCATCGGCGCGTGCAATCCCCGCCTCTGCCAATAACGCCGCATCCAGACCATCACCGTTCAGCACGATCGTGCGTTCCAGCGCTTCCGCTGCACGTTCGGCACAGGCGCGGTTTTTCTCAATCACCTTGGTCCGTATTCGGGTTGGTCCCGCCTCAAGATGCTGCGCCACGGTCAGGCCGACATTGCCGCCACCCACCAATACCACACGCTCCTGTTTGGTGGTCTTCTTGCCAAATATCTCCATTGTGCGGGCAATGTCGTCTTTGTGGGAAAAAACATAACAATCGTCACCGGCAAAAAGCTGATCCTTGGCCTCAGGGGCAAAAAGCGACCCATCCCTGCGCACGCCAACCACCACGGCGCGCAAGGTTGAGAACAGATCAGTCAGCTGGCGCAGGGGCGTGTTGATCACTGGGCAATCGCCGCTGATCGTGATGCCCAGCAAATGCGCCTTGCCATCCATGAACACTTCGGTGTCGAAGGCCGCGGGGGCGGCCAATCGTTGCAGGGCCGCCGCTGCAACCTCTTTTTCCGGGCTGATCACCACATCGATCGGCATGTGATCGCGGCGGTAAAGATCCGAGTAAATTGCATCGAGATAGGATTGGCTGCGCAGGCGCGCGATCTTGCGGTTGATCCCAAAGACCGAATGGGCGACCTGACAGGTGACCATGTTGACCTCGTCGGAATGGGTCGCGGCAATGATCATATCCGCATCCCGCGCGCCCGCCCTGTCCAGCACGTCAGGATAGCTCGCAAAGCCTGCGATGCCCTGTACATCCAGCGTATCGGTTGCACGGCGCACCAGATCGGCGTTGTTGTCCACAACGGTGACGTCGTTTTTCTCACCGCTGAGATGGCGTGCGATCTGCCAACCGACCTGTCCCGCGCCGCATATGATCACCTTCATGACTGCACCTTTTGTCGTTGTTGCATGTCGTCCTTACCGCGTGCCGGGTCGAGCACCCACAGTACAATTGGGATCGGTTAGAAGCCAAGACGCAGGTCAAGGCAAGGGGCAATAGAATTGTGCTCCGCGCTGATTTGGTGCAATATGATGCCATGAAACATTATCATTTGATGGCGCTCGCAAGTGTCTTGATCCTTGTCGGTTGCGCACCGCTTAACACCTATTACAAACCCGGCGTTTCGGTGAACGCGCTTGAGAGACAGACAACCGCCTGTCAGACGCGTGCCCTGCGCGAGGTGCCGTCGTCAACCCAGGTGCGCCGCATGCCGCCGCGCTATATTCCGGGATCCCGGGCCTGCAACGCGGCGGGCGCATGTGTCACAAGACCGGGCCGTTATATCCCCGGTGAGCTTGTGACCTTTGACCCCAACGACGGTCTGCGCAAACGGGTCGAGGCGCAATGTATGGCCGACAGAGGCTATGCCCCGGTGAGCATTCCGCCCTGCCCTGATGCCATTGCACGCGCCGCGCCTGCACGGGCAACAACCACGCTTCCGAACCTCAATCGCAATTCCTGTGTGATCCGGAATTCTGACGGCTCTTTTCAGATCGTGACCCGCGGTTAGGTTTCGCTGGGACGCCACCAGTATTCGCTGGTGCACACGTGTGCATGAAACTAGTGTTGGGGGGTGAATCACCCAAAAAAGATCTGTGTAATGTCCCAGCTTCAAGATGCCAAAGTATTGGTTCAGGCGCATTATGCCGCGCTGGAAAAAGCCACCCCAGAGACAATCGTGCACGTTCTGGCAGAACGCTGCGCTGAGACTTGCATCTGGCGCGGGGTGCATCCGTTTGAAACACAGACCGGTCCCAATGGGGCCGCTGAGGCGTTTTGGTCCCCGCTTTTGCGCAGTTTCACCAGCCTGCAACGCCGCGAGGACATATTCTTTGCCGGATTAAATGAAATTGACGGGTTCAATTCCACATGGACTGTGTCGATGGGGCATTTGATGGGGCTTTTTGATGCGCCTTTTCTGAACATTCCCGCCACCCGCAGGATCGCGATGCTGCGCTATGCAGAATTTAACCGCGTTGAAAATGGTCGGATCGTCGAAACGGCGATGTTTTGCGATCTGTTGCACCTGATGACACAGGCGGGCGTGAACAGGTTTCCAAATCAAACAGCAGCGCATTTGGTGCAGCCCGGCCCACGCACCCATGATGGGCGCTTGTTGGATGCCTGCGATCCACCCGAAGGCAAAAAGACCCTCGCATTGATTGACCGGATGATCGGGGCCATCTCAGATGCCAATGAAAACCCGAAAGAACGCACGCCCCATGAAGAACTGTCTGAAAACTGGACCGAAGACATGCTGTGGTGTGGGCCCGAAGGCATTGGGGCCACCTATACGATTGATCGCTACATCGAACAGCACCAAGGCCCGTTTCGCCGCCACATCAGTGACCGAGTTTTCAACGGGCACCTCTGCCGGATGGCTGAAGGCACCTATGGCGGGTTCTTTGGATGGCCAAACCTGACGCTGACCAATGCCGACGGTTTTATGGGCATTCCGGGCAATGACACCCGTGCCGACATGCGCGTTGTCGATATTTACCGCCGCGCAGGCGACAAGCTGGCAGAAAACTGGGTGTTTATCGACATGCTGCATTTTCTAAAGATGCAGGGTGTCGATGTTCTGGGCGACCTCGGCGCGGGCTGAGCAGTCTGAAGCAAAGCGTCGCGCCGAAAAGATCATCTCAATTGATAGGGGATCCGCCCCCTACTCGACGCTCTCGTCCTCATCCACATCCACATGGGCCACCCGCACCCCGGATTTGGCAGACGTCACCACGCCCAGTGACTTGAGCTTTCGGTGCAGGGCCGAGCGCTCCATGCCGACAAAGTTTGCCGTGCGGCTGATGTTACCGCCAAAACGGTTGATCTGAGTCAGCAGATACTCGCGCTCAAACGCCTCGCGCGCCTCGCGCAGGGGCAAGGTTGCCAGGGCACCCGACAGCACGACGCGGCCATCTTCTTCGCTGTGATCATCCTCGCCCGGCAATTCGCGGGCCTCAATAGGACCAGTGCCATCGCCCAGGATCAACACCCGTTCCACAAGGTTCTTGAGCTGACGCACGTTGCCCGGCCAGATCATTGTCTGCAGCAGCGCAATCGCATCCTCACTCAATTTACGTTGTGGCAAACCTTGGGATTTGTGCATTTCCGCAATGAAATGTTCTGCCAAAAGCGGAATGTCTTCGCGCCGTTCCTCAAGCGCCGGGACGGCGATGGGCACGACGTTCAGGCGGTGAAACAATTCCTGGCGAAAGGTCTCTGCCTTGATGGCGGCGTCCAGGTCCTTGTTTGTGCTCGACACCACGCGCAGATCGACGCGCACCTTGTCGTTGCCGCCAACACGGGTGAATTGCTGATCCACCAACACCCGCAGAATTTTCGACTGGGTGCCAAGCGGCATATCGGCCACTTCATCAAAATAGATCACCCCGCCATGGGCCTGCTCAAGCAAACCCGGCTCAACGCCGCGCTCTGCGTTTTCGCGACCAAATAGCACCTCTTCCATGCGATCCGGTTCTACACCGGCACAATTGACCGTGACAAACGGGGCCGAGGCACGAGCCGATTGTGCGTGAATATAACGTGCGGCGACTTCCTTGCCCGACCCGGCGGGTCCGGTCAGCATCACCCGGCCGTTGGATTTTGTGACTTTGTCGAGTTGGCCAATCAACGCCCGGAACGCAGCCGAGGCACCGATCATCTCTGAACTGGTCACATCGCGGCGTCTGAGGCTCTGGTTCTCGCGCCGCAGCCGCGAGGTTTCCATGGCGCGCCGGATGACCACCAACAGCTGATCAATATTAAAGGGCTTTTCAATGAAATCATACGCCCCCTGCTTGATCGCGGCGACAGCAATTTCGATGTTGCCGTGACCAGAGATGATGACCACCGGCACATCCGGGTTGTCGCGTTTGACCGCCTTGAGGATATCAATGCCGTCCATGCGACTGTCTTTCAGCCAGATATCGAGCACCATCAGCGACGGAGGTTCCAGATTGATCGCGGCCATCGCGTCATCAGAGTTGCCGGCCAGCCGGGTGATATACCCCTCATCCTCCAGAATATCCGAGATCAGTTCGCGAATGTCGCGTTCATCGTCTACAATCAGAATGTCACTCATCGGTTTTCTCCACTCTACTCAGTCGTTACATGGGGAAGCAAAGGCAGCGTGATCACCGCCATGGCCCCAAAATGGTTTTGCCCGTCAAAAACGGGCGCATTCTCGAGGACAAGCGTGCCGCCGTGTTCCTCGATGATCTTCTTGACGATCGGCAAGCCCAGACCGGTGCCTTCGCTCCGGGTCGTGACGTAGGGCTCAAACAACGCAGCCCGGTCTTCGGGCAGGCCGATGCCATTGTCGGAAATCGTCAATATCGCGCTTGTCTCGTCTGTCGTAAGGGTCAGGTTGATTTGCGGGATCAGCCCCTCAGGCGCGCCTTTTTCCACGAGCGTTTCAATGGCTTCTCCTGCGTTCTTAATCAGGTTTGTCAACGCCTGCGAGATCATAGTGCCGTCAATCTGCGCCATAACCGGATCATCCGGCAGGTTGGCCCGGATCTTAACGCCGGGCTGTCCGGTTTGTTGCAACAATACGGCGTCACGGACCAGTTGTTTGATGTCCTGAACGGATGTCTCAGGCTCGGGCATCCGCGCAAATTTGGAAAACTCGTCAACGATCCGGCGCAGGTCGCCGGTTTGGCGGATGATCACGCCGGTCATCTGCTCCAGCGCCTCCGCATCCTCCCCGACTTTTGGGCCGAATTTGCGCCGGATACGTTCCGCGCTCAGTTGAATGGGCGTCAGGGGGTTCTTGATCTCATGGGCGATCCGGCGCGCCACGTCGCCCCAGGCTGCCATACGTTGTGCGCTGACCAAATCGGTCACGTCGTCAAATGCCACAACGTAGCCTTCAAGCCCCCCGTCGTCCCCGCGCCGCGTGGCCATGCGGACCAGCAGGTTTTCCATTGATCCCTGACGCGAGACTTTGACTTCGCCCTGTGCCACCTCACCGGGGCCGGAGATCACTGTGTCAAAGAGCGGACCAAATTCCGGTACGGCAACCGTCAGTGCCAGCGACTGCTGTTCCTCGGTCCAATCCAAAAGCCGCATCGCCGAACGGTTGACGAATGTCACGCAGCCTTCCGGGTCAAGCCCCACAACCCCGGAGGTGACCGAACTCAGGACCGAATCAAACAGGCGGCGCCGGCGTTCAATCTGACGGGTGTTGTCGAGCAACGTCTCGCGCTGACCCTTTAATTGTTTGGTCATCTGGTTGAAATAACGGCCCAGCATCGCAATTTCATCATCGCCGTCTTCTTCGCGGACCTGCACGTTCAGATCCCCTGCCCCGACCTGTTGTGCCGCCCCGGTCAACCTCCCCACAGGACCAGACAGACGTTCTGCAAACCACAGGCCCAACCAGACCGCGGCCAGAATGAGGATCACGGCAAATGCCAGATAAACCAGCGCAAATTCAAACAACAACCGTCCACGGTCCGATTCCAACTGCTGGTAAAGGCGCACCGTCTCTTTCGTCTCGTCCAGCAAGGACAGGATTTCGCCGTCCACGTCCCGGCTGACATACAGATACCGGTCCACAAATGACGTCATCGAAACAAGCGCGCGGAACTCATTATTGGGCCAATCTTCGATGACCAACACCTCTTGAGATGCGGCCGCCTCAATCTGGCTGGTTGTCGGTTCCTCAAAATCAAAAAGATAAGATCGATCACCTCGCGCCCTGATTTGTGCAGTGCCATCAATAAGATAGGCCTCGCGCAACCCGCGCTGGATTTGCCGCTGACCTTCGCCGAGCAGTTCACTGTCACTGAGCGAAATGCCTTGGCGCCGCGCATTGTCGATGCTGCGGGCAAGAGCGACGGCATCCGAGATCAGGTCTTCGCGCTGCTCTGCCTCATAGGCTTGCGCGGCGGCCAGTGAGTTGCTGACCACACCGCTGACGCGGTCCGAAAACCATCCCTCTAGCCCGACATTGACCGTAAGCCCTGCAAATACCGCGACCGTCACCGTCGGGATCAACGCCATCAGCGCAAAGACCCCGGTCAGCCGCAGATGCAGTCGCGATCCCGCGGATTTGGCCCGCCGGGCCGCAATCAGACGGGCGACCTGTGCCAGAACAAGGGCTGCAATCAACAGCACATAAACGAGATCGAGCAACAGGATAAGCCGCAAGCCCGGCGTATTCGCACTTTGGCCCAAGGGACCAAGAATCAAGTAGGTCGCCATCGCAAGAATCGGGCCGAGCACGACCAGACCCAACGTGACGCCATTGCGCACACGCTTGATCCGGCGCAAACGACCGAGACGTTCCAGTGTAAAACTGCGTGACCGGGTTGCCACCCGCTCTCCTCACCGATGATGTGGTGCGCGCACGCACCTACCGCCATATTTTGTGGTCCTGATCAGGGTTGATACCTGATGGCCACGGTTATGTGGCCCTTTTACATCATTTTACGACCGCGTGTCACCTCTATATCGAGGTCGGTGATCTTCTTGCGCAAAGTATTGCGATTGATGCCGAGCAGATCGGCACATTTGGCCTGATTTCCAGCGGTTGAGGCCAGAGCGATTTCAATCAAAGGTGCCTCAACCTCGCGCAGGATGCGGCCATACAGGCCCGGTGGCGGCAACAACGTGCCGTGCAGATCGAAATAGCGCCGCAAATGCCTCTCGACCGAAGCGCCCAGACGTTCGGTACTGGCCTGGGCATGCAGTGGCTCTTGATCGGGCTGCGCGCCCAGCACCTGCTCGGCCTCGGTCTGGGTAATCTGGGGCGCGCGGCTGGTCAGCGCCAATTGCCGCATCGCATGTTCCAACTGCCGCACATTGCCCGGCCAGGGATAGTTGGCAAAGACTTTGATCGCCCCCTCGGACAGACGCCGCGCGCCAGCGTTGCCGCCCTCGGCACGCTCCAGAAAATGCGTGGCAAGCAGGTCAATATCCTCAACCCGGTCGCGCAGGTTCGGCACATGCAGCGTTGCCCCGGACAACCGATAATAAAGATCACGGCGCAATGTGCCATCTTTCATCGCGGCGGCCATATCGGTCTGGCTGGTTGCCAGAAATCGGGGGCTGTATTCACCCGGTGCATCCATCATCCGCGCAATACGCGCCTGAAGGGTCTGGGGAATATCGCCGATCTCATCAATCAGTAACGTCCCCCCACGTACCCGCGCCAGCACCCGTGCTGGCCCCTCTATGTCTTGCAGATCGCCGGCTGTTACGGTGACAAACGGCAGGCTTCGGCGGTCGGAATAGTCGTGTATCGCCTTGCCGATCAGCGATTTTCCCGTACCGCTTTCCCCCCAGATCAATACCGGCAGATCCGCATTCATCACCCGCGCCACGACGCGGTAGAGCGATTGCATCACCGGGGTGCGCCCCACCAGCGGCAGTTCGTCCTGAGCGTCACCATCACCGGTTGGCATAGCGCGCTTTGGCGTGCCGTTCCGGTCCAGTGCCCGCGCAGTGCGTTTCATCAGATCGGGCAAATCAAACGGCTTGGGCAGATAATCAAAAGCATCCGCCTCAGCTGCCTTGATCGCCGTCATGATCGTATTTTGGGCCGAAATAACAATCACCGGCAGATCAGGCCGATCCAGTGAAATCTTCGGTAGCATCTCCAACCCGTTGCCATCGGGCATTGCGACATCGGTGATCACACAATCGCCTTTGCCCTCAGCGACCCAACGCATCAGGGTGGTCAGGCTTGAGGTGGCATGCACCTTACATCCTGCGCGGGTCAGCGCTTGGGTCAAAACGGTGCGAATCGTGCGGTCGTCGTCTGCGACCAGAACGGTACCATCCATTATGTCTTCTCCGATTCTAAAGGGGCGCGGGATAGCGAAATGCGAAACACGGTTTTGCCAGGCACCGACGTGACCGAAATCCAGCCGCCGTGTTCCGAGATGATCTTGCTGACCAAAGCCAGCCCAAGGCCGGTGCCGTTTTCACGACCCGAAACAAAAGGATCAAACACATCACCCTTGATGTGTTCGGGCAAACCGGGGCCATCGTCGATTATTTCGATCTGCAAAGGCAGCGATTGGCCGGACCCATCAGATCGGCGCAATCGAAATGAGTGTTCAAAGTAGCTGTGCAGACGAATGGTGCCGCCGCCCTCGCCCGCAGCCTCTGAAGCGTTCTTCAGCAGGTTTAGGATCACCTGCAGCAGCTGGTCCTTGTCGCCCAAAGCCATGGGCAAGGAGGGATCATAATCCTCGATAATCTTCATCTGCGCGCCAAACCCCAATAGAGCCGAGCGGCGTGCGCGGTCCAGCACATCGTGCAGGTTGACCGGCTGGCGTACGGGTTCGGTCAGATTTCCGAACTGCTCAACCTGCTCCAGCAGTTTGACGATACGGCGGCTTTCGGCAACGATCAGGTCCGTCAACTCCAACTCATCCGCCGCAAGGTTCATTGACAACAGCTGTGCTGCACCGGTGATCCCCGCCAGCGGGTTCTTGATCTCATGGGCCAGCATTTCGGCCATGCCGATGGCCGATTTTGCGGCGGATTTGACCGTGTGATTTTGGGTCATGCGCCCGGCCAATTCGCGCGGCGTGATCATCATGATCATATGACCGGGTGCCTCTGTCAGCGGCGCAATCTGCAACCCGCATTGCAAAGGCGCACGTTGGCCCGACCCCACATCCACATCATTCACGAACAGCGGTGTGCCCTGTTCGCGCGACCGTGCAAAAGCCACCTCGAACGGGTCATCAATTGCGATGATGTCCCAGACCGGGACCCCCACAACCGATTTCGTTGACGCATTCAGAAACCCTTCGGCGGCCGGGTTGATGTCGATGATCTTGTCGTCGGGCGCGATGATGACTGCCGGAACCGGCAATGAGGCCCAGATGCGCAAGTCTGATTTCATGCCGCCGCCACCATATCTGCATCCCCTTGCATCGCCTGCGCGATCAAGGCTTGCGTCTGTGGCACCGTTTTGGCGGTCAGCACCGCACGGCGCAGATCGGCAGGTGTGCCGCATGTGTCCATGTACCAGCCCAGATGTTTGCGCGCGACACGGTGGCCCAATGTTTTGCCGTAAAAGCGCAGCATGGCCGCATAATGCCCAGCAACCATGTCAGTGAAAGCCGCCCCAAAAGGGATCGTGGGTGCCGGGGTGCCGAAAATATCGTGAGCAATTTGCGCCAAAAGCCACGGCTTGCCCTGCGCGCCGCGCCCGATCATCACGCCGTCAGCGCCCGCGTCTTCAAGTGCCGTGCGCGCGGTGGCCGTACTCACAATATCGCCATTGGCAATCACGGGGATCTGTACCGCATCCTTGATCTCGCGGATCGCGCGCCAATTGGCGTGACCTTTGTAAAACTGGCACCGGGTACGGCCATGAATGGTGATCATCTGAATGCCCGCCGCCTCGGCGCGCACCGCAATCTCAGTCGCGTTCAGCATCGTATCATCCCACCCAAGACGGGTCTTGAGCGTCACCGGCACCTTGACGGCCCCCACAACCGCTTCGATTAGGCGCAGCGCATGGTCCGGCGTTTTCATCAGCGCCGAACCGGACGCGCCTTGTGTGACCTTTTTCGCGGGACAGCCCATGTTGATGTCGATAATCCGCGCGCCCCGCGCCTCGATCATTCGGGCGGCTTCGGCCATCGGTTCTGCTTCGCGCCCGGCGATCTGAACGGCGGTGCCTTGAATGCCCAGGCCCAGCTCGGCTTTTTCACGGGTGCCTGGACGGCGACAAAGCAGTTCATGGCACGCCACCATCTCGGACACCACCAACCCGGCACCGAAGGACGCGACAAGCGTTCGGTATGGCAGATCGGTGATTCCGGCCATCGGGGCCAGGAAAACCGGGTAAGGCGAGTCGAAAGGCAGCGATGGGGGCATCACATGCTTAATCCTTAATCCATGCGGCGATTGGGGTGGTTTAGCGCCAAGGTGCTGCAAGCTCAATGAAATTGGCAGGTAAAAAGCAATCGCTTGCCGAGGTTTGCCTAAATTATGGGCAGATTATCGCGGTGATTGCGTGACTGCCCTGCTTTGCCTAGACAGACATCATGCAAAAGGCCACTCATCCATGACCACAACAGCGCTGATCGTTGCCGCCGGGCGCGGCACCCGTGCTGGCGGCCATGCGCCAAAGCAGTGGCAAATGCTGGCCGGCACCCGGGTGATTGATCACACGGTGGCCGCTTTTCAAAATCATCCGGGGATCGACCGCATTGTAGTGGTCCTGCACCCTGATGACATGGCACATGCCGCTTCGTTTGAGGATCAGGGGATCACCATCGCCGAAGGAGGTGCAGATCGCGCCACATCGGTGCGCAATGGCCTCGCTGCGCTGGGAGGTGAAACGCATGTGCTGATCCATGATGCCGCGCGGCCCTGTGTGTCGGCGCAGGTGATTTCTGGCGTGCTAGACGCGCTTGTCACGGCCTCGGCGGCGGCTCCGGGTCTGGCGATCACAGACGCGCTTTGGCGCGGGGCAGATGGCCGCATCACCGGGACGACAGACCGCGCCGGGCTTTTCGCGGCACAGACGCCGCAAGGTTTCGAAGTGGCCGCAATATGCGCCGCACACGAAGCCTATGCCGGCACCGCTTTGGATGATGTAGAGGTAGCGCGCGCCGCTGGGATTACCGTTACCATGACCCCCGGCGACGGGGACAACATCAAAATCACCACTGCAGATGATTTCGCCCGCGCGGCCCGCATATTGGAGAACAGAATGGACATTCGCACTGGTAACGGTTTTGACGTGCATGCCTTTGGCCCGGGCGATCATGTGATGCTCTGTGGCGTGAAAATCCCATATGATCAGGGGCTTGTCGGTCATTCTGACGCCGATGTGGGGATGCACACGGTGACAGACGCGATTTACGGGGCGCTGGCGATGGGCGACATTGGGCAACATTTCCCGCCCTCTGATCCGCAATGGAAAGGCGCATCAAGTGACGTGTTTCTGCGCCATGCGGTTGGGTTGGTTCGCGAGAAGGGTTTTACGCTTTGCCATGTCGACTGCACGCTGATTTGTGAGCACCCCAAGGTGGGACCCCACAGCACTGCGATGCGCAAATTCATGGCGGAGATTTTGGACATCGACATTGCCCGCATGTCGGTCAAGGCAACCACAACAGAGCGGCTTGGTTTTACCGGACGCGGTGAAGGGATCGCCGCCATGGCCACAGCAACATTGGTGAAATCATGAAAATTGTCCAACTGACCGCAACCCTTTTGGGCGTCGGATACATTCGTCCGGCACCCGGTACATGGGGGTCACTGGTCGCCCTGCCCTATGCGTGGCTTGTCCATATCATCGGCGGGTTTCCGTTGTTGATCCTTGGCGTTGTCGCAGCCTTTTTAATTGGATGGTGGGCAACCGCAGCAATGACTCAAGGGTCGGACGAACATGATCCGTCAGAGATTGTCGTGGACGAATTGGTCGGGCAGTGGATCGCACTCTTGCCGCTCAGCTATGCCGCGTGGTCGATGCAGATCAGCATTCTGGCGATGTGGCCCGGTTGGATCGCGGCCTTTGCGCTGTTCCGGCTGTTCGATATCTGGAAGCCATGGATCGTAGGCTGGGCGGATCGTCGCGGTGACGCGATGGGTGTGATGCTGGATGATGTGTTTGCCGGCGTGTTTGCCGCGATTGGTGTGATGGCCCTTGCGGCGCTCTATCACGGGACGTGACCGAATGAGCATCCCCGCCCAACTCCTTGCTGAGGCTATCAAAAAAGGCATCATGATCACCTGCGCAGAAAGCTGTACAGGTGGCATGCTTGCTGCGGCACTTACCGATCTGCCGGGATCGTCTGCGATGTTCGACCGCGGTTTCGTCACCTACACCAATGCCGCCAAGATCGACCTGCTGGGCGTATCTGCCGCAACATTGCGCGACCACGGTGCGGTGTCCGAAGAGACCGCGCAGGAGATGGCGCAAGGGGCCCTATCCCGATCAGATGCGCAGATCGCGGTGTCCATCACCGGGATTGCAGGCCCCGGCGGATCGGATCACAAACCCGAAGGCCGCGTGTGTTTCGGTCTGGCCACAGCCAGCAAGCAGCTCACTGAAACCCATGATTTTGGTGCTTTGGGACGCGCTCAGGTCCGCATGAAGGCCCGCGATCACGCGCTGGCCCTTCTGGCGAAGGCGGTTGCAGAAGCGCCCTCAAATTAGGCAGCGTGGCACCGGGGCCGCCCAAATGTTGTGCAATTGCAGTTTTGCATAATTTATCGGCGCTCTGATCCTTTCCCATGCAGTCCCCGCAGGCTTTGAGGTTCTCCCATTGTTTGCACTGCCCGGAGAAACCCCAATGAATGCTGCCGATTCCGCATGGATCATGACCGCCACTGCCCTTGTCTTGTTTATGACGCTGCCGGGGCTGGCGCTGTTTTACGGTGGGCTTGTCCGCGCGCGCAACGTGTTGAGCGTGTTCATGCATTGTTATGCCATCGCCTGTCTGATGAGCGTGCTTTGGTTCTTTGTCGGTTACTCCATCGCATTTGGCCCCGGTGAAAGCGGGCTATGGGGCGGCTTGGCCAAGGCGGGTCTGAACGGTGTCACCGCAGACAGCCTGAGCGGTAGCCTGCCTGAAATCCTGTTCTTTGCGTTCCAGATGACGTTCGCGATCATCACCCCGGCCTTGATTGTTGGTGCCTACGTCGAACGCATCAACTTTGGCTTTATGCTGCTGTTCTCAAGCCTGTGGATGCTGATTTGCTACGCGCCTGTCGTACATTGGGTCTGGGGCGGTGGCATGTTGGCCGATGGTGGTATTTTTGGAGAGACGGGCGTCAGGGATTTCGCGGGCGGCATCGTGGTGCATGAGACCGCAGGTCTGGCAGCATTGATCATCGCCATTTTCCTTGGACCGCGCAAGAATCAGACAACGCCGCCGCACAATCCCGGTTTTGTAATGATCGGGGCCACGATGTTGTGGATCGGCTGGTTCGGGTTCAACGGGGGGTCGCAACTGGCCGCTGATGGCGGTGCCGCAATGGCAATCACCGTCACCCATATATCTGCCGCAACAGCGTCGCTCACTTGGGCGCTGTGGGAACGGATCAAATTTGGCAAAGCCTCACTGGTTGGCATTGTGACGGGCACCATCGCCGGGCTTGCCTCTATCACACCTGCATCCGGATTTGTCGGGCCATGGGCCGCGCTTCTAATCGGTGCCGTGGCCGGTATCTTGTGTCAGGAAGCGGTCGTGCTGATCCGTAACCGGTTCAAGATTGACGACACGCTGGATGTCTTTGCGGTGCACGGTGTTGGTGGTATTTTTGGCACGATCATGATCGCGGTGCTGGGTGCTGGCACATGGGCCGCCCAACTTGGGTCGCTGGTGATCGTTGGCGCGTTTACGGCGGTGGTCACGCTGGGCCTGATCGTGATCTGCCGGGCCATCATTCCGATGCGTGTGGATCTTGAGATTGAAACCAACGGTCTCGACCTCAGCGTGCACGGCGAACGGGCCTATGACATGAGCAGTTGATCGGTGAGATCGCGCAGGTTTTCGCCCTGCGCGATCTGCCAAAGATCATCGGCGCGGGCATCGCCCAGCAAGGCAACCCCTTTTGCGCCCAACTTCTCGGCCCGTTCTGCCAAGCTCATCGGTGTCATCAAATCATGCCGCAACCGCCGCAATGCGCCGGTACTTTCGGTTACTGTGATTTCCGCCTGGGTTTCGGTCAAACGGTCGTCTTGTGACACTTTGACCTTTCCGCGCAGCGCACGCACCTCATCATCGGTGCAGATCGCATCGCAAAAGCTGGCGATCGCACCGGTATCATGAC
Organism: Sulfitobacter sediminivivens; assembly: GCF_042611115.2. Taxonomy (NCBI): domain Bacteria; kingdom Pseudomonadati; phylum Pseudomonadota; class Alphaproteobacteria; order Rhodobacterales; family Roseobacteraceae; genus Sulfitobacter; species Sulfitobacter sediminivivens. The sequence continues at coordinate 41,167 of NZ_JBHGAR020000018.1, read as the reverse complement.
CCGCAAGTTTCATCGCGGCGGTCTGGGCATAGCTGAATTTGGCGGCAAGTCCGGTGGTTGGTTCGGCGATATTGCACACCGACATCCAGCGTGGATGGGTGCGAATGTGAATGCCGGATACGTCGTCTGACGTCAGCCGCAGGTCGCCCAATGCCTCAAGCATGGCGTGCAGGCCATGACAACAGGCGTGAAATTTATGGCTGATGGTGGTGATGTGCCAATCGCCCTTGCCCGGACGGATATCTTCGTTTTGACCCTGGTGCGTTGCGGCAAACCCCAGTGGGCCCGCCATGCCGTCATGGGCCGCAGTCATGCCCGCCTGAGCCCAAAGCGTCGCCTCAACCCCGGTACGCGCGGCGAGCCCCGCGTTGAGCGGCTTGGCCATGGTGCCGAACTGTGCCTTCAGGCCCGATGCCATCGACGCACATAAACCAAGTGCGTGCCGCATCTCTGACGGATCAAGACCCAACAGGCGCGCGGTGGCCAGGGTGGCCCCAAATGCCCCGGCGGTGGCGGTCTGGTGATACCCCACCTGATAATGCGCACGGCCCAGCCAGAGACCGGTGAGGATCGACGCCTCAATACCGATTGTCGCAGCCTCAGCCACCTCACGCATCGGCGCGTCGACCTCTTCGGCCAGCGCCAGAACGGCGGGGATCACGGCGACCGACGGATGACCGATATGGGCAAAATGCGTGTCATCATAATCAAGCGCATGGGACAGCGTTCCATTGATCAACGCCGCAGTGGCAGCAGGTGCCGTGCCCCCGCCAATCACCGTTGCTGGCCCCTGCCCGCGCGTCAGTTGTGCTGCCACAAATTCATCAAAATCCGGTGCGCGCGCGCCTGCAATACCACATACCGCCCAGTCAAATAGTGACAGCCGCATCATCGTCATCGCGTCTTTTGGCGGGGTCACGGCGGCAAATTTAATCAGCTGATCCGTGACACTCATGGCTCAACAGGGGCATAAAGATCGGCGGCGCGGCTTTCAAAGGCACGCACGACGCGGGTCATCGCCTCGTTGAACACCACGCCAATGATTTTTTGCAAAATGGCGTTGCGAAATTCAAAATCGACATCGAAATGCACGTTGCATCCACCATCAGTGTCTTCAAACGTCCAGTTCGACAACATGTGCTTGAACGGCCCGTTCAGATACTCAGTGTGTATTTTCTTTGTCTCGGGCCACAGCACGACCCGGCTGGTGAACCGTTCGCGGAACACTTTGAAACTGATCACCAGATCGGCATCCATGACCCGATGATCGCCACGGTCTTCGTTGGACCGGATGCGCGCAGCAGCAGTCCATGGCAGGAATTCCGGGTACCTGCCCACATCCGCAACCAGATCGTACATCTGTTGCGCGGTGTAGGGCAGTGGTTTGGTCTCTGAATGGGTAGGCATTGATTTCCGGTGCTGACAGCGTTAGCCCTATCTCACTGTTTCACTGCATAAATTCAAGGGCAAAGCCATGCCAGATCGCGCGTATGTCATAGACGAGATGATCTCGGCCAAATCCATTGCCGCCCGAATCGAAGAATTGTGCCGCGCCATTCACGACGAATTCGAAGGCACGGACAAACTGGTTGTGGTGGGATTGTTGCGCGGTTCATTCGTGTTCATTGCTGATCTGGTGCGCGAGTTGGACCTTCCGATCGAGGTCGATTTCCTTGAGGCGTCAAGCTATGGAGATGGCATGGAAAGCAGCCGGGAAGTGCGCATTCTCAAAGACTTACGCGGCCCAATTGAAGGACGTGACGTATTGTTGGTTGAGGATATCGTCGATACCGGCCACACGCTGCACCATGTTACAAACCTGCTGAAATCGCGCGAACCTGCCCGCCTCAAAACCATCGCGCTTCTGGACAAGCCAAGCCGTCGCGAGGTCGATATGAAGGCCGACTGGACCGGCTTTGAAATCCCGGACGAATTCGTCGTGGGTTACGGGATCGACTTTGCCCAACGCAACCGCAACCTGCCGTTCATCGGTAAGGTAAGGTTTGTATGAGCCCCAATTGGCTTTTTCGCATGTCGCGATGGGCGCGCAATCCCCCGTCACCCACACGGGTCAAGCTGGTGTTTGGCGTGATCGCACTGGCGGCCGTGATCTGGGGTCTCGAATGGATGGGCTGGTGGCCGGACTGGGCCACCGCAGAACGGATACCGCGCAAATTTTGATCATTTCGCCCCCTCTCAATAAGGCACAGATGCTCACGGAAATGTTTACTCCTGCGGGAATGCCTTATGTTAGGTTCGGATCAACAGAGGAGACCTTTATGACATCTTTACCGCGCCTTCCATTTGCCATCGGGTTAAGCATTGCCATTGTGGCAACCGCTGGCCTTGCCGCGACCGCGAACGAAAAAGCGGTCGCCGCCCGCCACGCACAGATGCAAATGATCAGCTATAATACCGGGTTGTTGGGTGACATTGCCAAGGGGGACGCCGAATTTGACGCCGCAATAGTGGCTTCAGCAGCGGCAAACCTGAATGCGCTGGCAAAGTTGGACGGGACGTCATTGTGGATCGCAGGCACCGAACAAGGTGCCATCGAAGGATCCCGCGCCAAGGCTGAAATCTGGACGGATGCGTCAGGTTTTGCAGGCAAATTCGCTGCACTGGAAAAGGCCAGCGCCGACATGATGGGCGCCGCAGATCTGGATGCGGTAAAAGCAGGCATGGGTGCCATCGGCGGGGCTTGCAAGGCATGTCACGATACATTCCGCGGCCCAAAGAACTAAGCCTTGCGGGGTTTTCTAACAGCAGGTTTGGCCTGTGCGGTCATCGCCGCCGGGGGCTTTTTTGCCTTGACGGCCCCTGCTGCCCTTGACCCCAATTTTGGTCAGGGCACGGCCCCTGATCCCGAGGCGGGTCAGTTGGTTTTCGCGGCTGGTGGATGTGTGTCCTGCCATGCCGTTCCGGGTGCCACCGAGGATGCAAAACTGGTGTTGGCCGGTGGTCTGCCCTTTCCCAGTGATTTCGGGACGTTTTATGCCCCCAATATTTCACCTGACATGGTTCACGGGATTGGTGCCTGGACCTTGGCTGAATTTGCGCGTGCGGTGACCAAAGGCGTTTCGCCCGACAACAGCCATTATTATCCAGCGTTCCCCTATACCGCTTACGCGCATCTTGACCAGCAGGATGTGATCAACCTTTTCACCTACATGCAAAGCCTGCCTGCATCAGCAATCCCCTCCAAAGCGCACGATGTATCGTTTCCGTTCAACATCCGGCGCGGTTTGGGGTTATGGAAAATGCTGTTCGGGTCAGATGAATTTGTGCTGAATGGCGACCTTACTGAGGAGGTTGCGCGCGGGCGGTATTTGGCCGAGGGATTGGCCCATTGCGGCGAATGCCACACACCGCGCAACGCCCTTGGCGGGCTGAATCGCGATGCGTGGTTGTCCGGCGCGCCGAACCCGTCGGGCAAAGGCACAATTCCCAACATCACACCCGCCAAGCTTGAATGGTCAGAGGCAGATCTGATCGAATATTTCACGTCTGGCTTTACACCTGAATATGACAGTGCCGGGGGCGAGATGGCCGAAGTGGTCAGCAACCTCGCCCAGTTGCCACAAAGCGACCGGGCTGCGATTGCAGCTTACCTCAAGGCGATACCGGCGGTCGAGTGACCGGTTGCAATCGCTAATTTCAGCTTGTCAGGAAATGCCCAGCTTTTTCTGGCGCGCCGCGCGCAGCTGCGCAAAATCATCGCCCGCATGATAGCTGGACCGCGTCAGCGGCGTGGCCGAAACCATCAGGAACCCTTTGCCATAGGCCGCCTTTTCATAGGCCGCAAATTCATCCGGATGTACAAACCGATCGACCCGGTGGTGCTTTGGCGTGGGTTGCAGGTATTGCCCAATGGTCAGAAAATCGATGTCAGCTGCGCGCATGTCTTCCATGACCTGAATGACCGACTGGCGGTCTTCGCCAAGCCCCACCATGATGCCCGACTTGGTGAACATCGAGGGATCCAATTCCTTGACCCGCTGCAACAGCCGCAATGAATGGAAATACCGCGCGCCGGGGCGCACTTCGGGATAAAGCCCCGGGACTGTTTCAAGGTTGTGATTAAAGACATCCGGGCGCGCCTCGACCACGATCTCAAGTACCGATGGGTCACAGCGGATAAAATCAGGGGTCAGAATTTCAATGGTGGTGTCGGGCGACCGTTTGCGGATGGCCCGGATGGTCTGGGCAAAATGCTCCGCACCGCCGTCCGCGACATCGTCACGGTCCACTGATGTGATAACCACGTGATTGAGGCCCAGCTTTTGAACGGCATCCGCCACGCGGCCCGGCTCAAACACATCCAGATCTTCCGGCGGCTTGCCGGTCGCGATGTTGCAGAACGTGCAGGCGCGGGTACACACCTCGCCCATGATCATCATCGTTGCATGGCCCTGGCTCCAGCATTCCCCGACGTTGGGGCATCCCGCCTCTTCGCACACCGTGACCAGTTTATGATCGCGCATGATCTTGGCGGTATCGGCATAGCCCTTGCCGCCAGGTGCCTTGACCCTGATCCAGCTTGGCTTTTTCGGCTGCGCATTGTCAGGCTTGCGGGCCTTTTCAGGGTGGCGCTCGGCAGGGATTTTCAGATCACGCATGGCAAAGACCTTTGGCTGGTTTGTCCCTGTCTAACAATATCTTGCGGCTAACAAAAGGCCACAGCCCGCAACCCTGTCATGCAAAACGTGCCTAATGCCACCACCGCGCCCCCATCTTGCGGCGCAGCCAGCCACCCACGCTCCAATGATCACGGGCAATCATCAGCAACAAAGCGATAAATGCGGCCATCACAGCCAGATCAATCACCTGATTCCGGTTGATCGGAAAACCTTTTGCATTGACGGCAAATGGGTCAAAGAACCCCTCCCAACGGCGGGTAAGCGTATAAAAATGCATTGCCGCCAATGCGCCGTAGCTGGCATATCGAAAAATCCCCAACACAACCAGGGCACAGATTGCAATCTGCACCCCGCCGGCCAGATAAATCTGGCTTAACGACAGATCAACACCGTCAAAATTCCTGGCCAGGAACTGATATTGCTTGGGCGTGATGACCTTGTGGACGGCCCACAGAAAAATGAACCACGCCAATCCAATTCGCAGGATCAATAAAGCGGCAGCATCGCGGCGGTCCTGGGCGGTCATGGGGCAAGCTCCTTTGGGTGCGCCTTGATAATCCACGGTAATAATCGTGCCCATAGACAACCACGCAACACACGCAAATTTGAGCAGCGCCCTGCTTCACCCTTTCTTAAATACCGTCGGACATCGCGGTCCCGCCCCGATCACCAGATGTGACCACCAAATGAACAACACCGCATCGGTCCTAGCCAATCATCGGGCCACCCGGACCAATCGTTTCATCGTAATGCCGCTTGAGCCGCATCAGCGCGATGCGCAGCACGATCTTGCCAGAACGGGCCGACCAGCCCAGCCGTTTTTCTGTCGTCTCAAGCCCTTCAAGATAACAACAGCAGCGCAATACGACATCCGACAACCCCGGCCCCAGATCGGCGAGTGCCGCAGCAACCCGCGCACGCGCAGCCGAAGGCGCGTCAACGCCACCGCCACCGCGTTTCGTTGCGCCCCCGGTGCCCGGTGTCAGGAAATTATCCCAGTTCTGGGCGACCCGCGTGCCCATCTGTGCAAGTTCAAAATCCTCGCGCAGCCGTTCTCCCGCATGGACCAAATCGTCGCGCAAAAACGGCTTACCCTTTGCATCACGGCGCCGCGCCAGAGCGGCCAGTGGGCTTTCAGCCAGATTATATTTGGCCCGTTGGGTCGCGGTGCCCTGTCCTTCGCCGTCTTCATCCCATGCATCCTGGGCCCCGGAAAACGCTGTCTGTGCTTCGGCAAATCCCTTTTGCGCTGATACCGGCTCTTTCAGATTTTCCAACATCCCGTCCAGTGCGGCGCGTCCGGCGGCGGTGATGTGATACCGGATGATCCGGCCGGTATTCCCGGCAGCTATCCAATTCTTGAGCGCCATCGCCTGCGCCACATTTGATGCCACCACGGCTGTGCGGGTGCTGCCGCCACTGGCCAGGTCGCGCACAACGACGGCTTTTTCCATTTCTGCGGCAACCGCCAGGACGGCACCGGTTTCGCACAAACGCCGCAGAATTCGCAGCGCTTCGCGCGTCAATGTGGCTTCATCTGGCAGGGCATCGGTTGGCGTTATTGCCATCGGGGCGCATTCCTTGCTTGTTTTGTATGATTTTTTGGGCGTTGAACTCAGCGGCACCGACCCCAGCTTGCGCAGGGCGGCGTCAACAAGCGGATCATCCCGGCGCGTTTCAATTTGCCGGATTTGCCGCATGACAGTTGACGCATGACAACCCGCCACACGCGCCAGCGCGCGGATCGGCTGGCCACGTTCAGTATGGGCCAGATAATGGAGCGCCCCGGTGGGCACCCATCCCGGCATGTTCAAAATGACTGGGGTTTCCATTCCTGCATCTTTCTCCCGTCTAAGGAAAGTTATCCACAAAGTTACAGACAATTTTATCCACACAACCTAAGGATGTATCTGTTACCTATTCGTTAAAATAAGGCGGTTTGGTAATCATTGTTTCTAAAAGATAAACAGTTATGAAAGCACCGCGCGGGGTCCCATCGCGCCGCGCAACACCCGGATGAGTTGTGCCACTGTGCTGAGGACAAGGCGATTCTGACCGCCTCCCTCCAAGTGACCAAAGGACCCACCATGCAAGATTTGATTTCCATGCTGCACACGCTCCACCGTCCCCGTCTGATGATGCGCGCCGCGCGCATCGGAGCAGAGGGATATTCGCGCACGAACCACCTGCCCCGGCTCTTGGGCTATGGCGTGTTGCCCCGGCACGGTGCCGCACTGCTCAAGCTGATGGAGATAGAGGCGGAGTTGAACGCCCAACGCAAAGCGGCGGATGCAGGTTATAGCCTGATCCGTCACATTGACGTCCTGATCGCGATGGTTGGTGAGGCCCGCGTGCTGAAGGCCTCACAAATTGCCGAAGTGGCAGGTTGATCCTGCGGCGCTGCGGCCAGCCTACATAAAGCTGTCGGGCTCGGCCGCCTTTTTCTGCGCCACATAGGCATCCAGTGCCTCGCGGATTGCCGGATCAAGCGCTGGCTGCTGATAGTCGGCCAACATTTTCTCAACCCGGATTGACGCGAGGGCTTGCGTGTCGCGTGCGCCTTCGTCTTCCCATGTCTCAAAGGGTTTGTAATCCAGCAGGTCAGACTTCCAGAATGCTGCCTTGAAATTGGCCTGAGTGTGCGCACAGCCAAGGTAATGGCCACCCGGACCCACTTCGCGGATCGCATCCATGGCCTGGGCATTCTCGTCGATTTCAATGCCCTTTGCGATGTGATGAAGCGCGCCCAATTGATCCGCGTCCATCACGAATTTTTCAAAGGAACTGACCAGACCGCCCTCAAGCCACCCGCATGAATGCAGCATGAAGTTTACCCCTGCCAGCAGCCCCATGTTCAGGCTGTTCGCGGTTTCATAAGCCGCCTGCGCATCCGGCAACTTGGAGCCACAGAAAGATCCAGCAGACCGGAAAGGCAAGTTCATGCGCCGTGCCAGTTGGCCTGCGCCATAGGTGATATGCGCTGCCTCGGGGGTGCCAAATGTCGGCGCACCAGAATTCATGTCAATCGACGTCACGAAGGCACCAAAGATCACCGGCGCGCCCCTGCGCACCAACTGGCTATAGGCGATGCCCGCCAGAACTTCGGCCATGACCTGCGTCAGCGTTCCCATCACCGATACCGGTGCCATCGCCCCGCCGACGATAAACGGCGAGATAATGGAAGCTTGGTTATTCTCGGCATAGACCTTGAGTGCGCCCATCATGACATCGTCAAATGTCATCGGTGAGTTGATGTTGATGAGCGATGTCATCACGGTGTTTTTCTGAACAAAGTCCTCACCAAAAAGGATGCCGCACATATCAACACTGTCCTGCGCGCGGCTGGGTTCGGTCACAGATCCCATAAACGGCTTATCGCTAAGCGTCATATGCGCATAAAGCATGTCGAGATGGCGTTTGTTCACCGGAATATCCGTCGGCTCGCACACTGTACCACCAGAATGGTGCAGCCATTTCGACATATAGGCCAGTTTCACGAATTTGTTGAAATCCGCCATCGTGGCATAGCGCCGACCACCCGCAGCGTCGCGCACGAAGGGCGGGCCGTAGACAGGTGCCAAGACAAGGTTCTTTCCGCCCACCACAACGTTGCGCGCCGGGTTTCGGGCATGTTGCGTGTACTCGGAAGGCGCTGTTTTGCACAGCTCACGGGCCAGACCTTTGGGGATACGCACGCGGTCGCCGTCAATCGACGCGCCAGCGGCGCGCCACAGGTCCAATGCGTCTGGGTTGTCCGGGAAATTCACGCCGATCTCTTCAAGAATAATGTCGGCGTTGCGCTCAATAATCTCAAGCGCCTCTTCGTTCAGCACTTCGAAATTAGGGATATTGCGCTCAATATACTTTGCCGTCTCAAACGACACCGCGCTGCGCTCTGCGCGCCGTGCGGCACCGCCGCCACCCCGAGCCCGCCGTGCTGATTCCGCCATTGTGTATCCCCTCTCGTGCAAACTGTTGCCCCGTAGGTATCCCATTCCCCACGCACCCTTCGCGCGGATAACGGCTAGCCTGAGAAGAAAGCGACATGACCCAGAGTGAAGAAGTCGATTTTCGGGCCAAGATAACCGGCCCGATCCACGGTCCGCGCCCCTTCACCTCTTGCCACCCTCGCCGCCCACGCATAATCAGACACCCATGACAGATATCATTTCCCCCTCCGACCATGACCGCCTGCTGATCATCGACTTTGGCAGCCAGGTGACGCAACTGATCGCCCGCCGCCTGCGCGAATTGCACGTGTTTTGCGAAATTCACCCCTTTAACACGGTCACGGACGCATTTCTGGCTGATTTTGCGCCAAAAGCAGTGATCTTTTCGGGTGGCCCGTCTTCTGTCTTTGCCGAAGGCGCGCCGATGCCGCCAAAGTCGGTCTTTGATCTGGGCGTGCCGATCCTTGGTATCTGTTATGGCCAGCAGGTGATGATGCAGTGCCTTGGCGGCAAAGTGGAACGCGGCCATGGGACCGCTGAATTTGGCCGCGCATATGTAACCCCTGAGGCGCGCAAATTGGCGCTGCTGGAAGGATGGTTCGAGGCCGACCGTGAACAGGTTTGGATGAGCCACGGTGACCATGTCAGCGAAATTGCACCGGGGTTTGAGGTCTATGGCACCTCGCCCAATGCACCTTTTGCCATCACCGGCGATACGGAACGCAATTTTTACGCGGTTCAGTTTCACCCAGAGGTTCATCACACGCCCAATGGGGCCAAGCTCTATGAGAACTTTGTCAAACTGGCCGGTTTCAAAGGCGACTGGACCATGCGCGCCTACCGCGAAGAGGCGATTGCCGCGATCCGGGCGCAGGTGGGCGATCAAAAGGTCATCTGCGGGTTGTCGGGCGGCGTCGATTCCTCTGTTGCTGCGGTCTTGATCCACGAGGCGATTGGCGATCAGCTGACGTGCGTGTTTGTCGATCATGGTTTGCTGCGCAAGGGTGAGGCTGAGGAAGTCGTCACCATGTTCCGCGACAACTATAATATGCCGCTGATCCATGCCGACGAACAGGAACTGTTCCTGGGTGAACTCGACGGTGTAAGTGACCCGGAAACAAAAAGAAAGATCATTGGCAAGCTGTTCATCGATGTGTTCCAGAAACACGCCAAGGCCGTGGGCGATGCGACGTTTCTGGCGCAAGGCACGCTCTATCCCGATGTCATCGAATCGGTTTCCTTTTCTGGTGGCCCTTCGGTGACAATCAAGAGCCACCACAATGTCGGTGGCCTGCCTGAAAAGATGGGGTTGAAACTGGTCGAACCCCTGCGTGAGTTGTTCAAGGACGAAGTGCGCGCCTTGGGCCGTGAATTGGGCCTGCCTACAAGCTTTATCGGTCGTCATCCGTTTCCCGGCCCCGGTCTTGCGATCCGTTGTCCCGGTGAAATCACCCGTCCCAAGCTCGATATTCTGCGCCAGGCTGATGCGGTCTACATCGACCAGATCCGCAAACATGGGCTTTATGACGAGATCTGGCAGGCCTTCGTTGCGATCCTGCCCGTGCGCACCGTTGGTGTGATGGGCGATGGTCGGACCTATGATTTTGCCTGCGCCCTGCGCGCGGTGACATCCGTCGATGGTATGACAGCTGATTATTATCCGTTCACGCATGATTTCCTTGGTGAAACGGCAACACGCATCATCAATGAAGTGCCGGGCATCAACCGGGTAACCTATGATATTACATCCAAGCCACCGGGCACCATTGAATGGGAATAATGCACCGGCGCGAATTGCGGCTCACTGCGCCGAACTGCCTGACTTGGACCCCATGACATGAGCACAACCCTGCGCGCCGCACTTTGGATGATCGGATCAATTGCGTCGTTTTCGGCCATGGCCATCGCCGGGCGGGAACTGGGCGCGCGGTTCGACACATTTGAGATCATGATGTACCGCAGCGCCTTTGGCGTATTCGTAGTGATCATTGTCGCATTTGCCACGGGGGCATGGCGTCAGATCAACACCCGCAACATGGGCCAGCAGGTCATTCGCAATCTGGCGCATTTCACCGGGCAAAACCTGTGGTTCTATGCGGTGACTGTCATTCCGCTGGCGCAGGTTTTTGCACTTGAATTCACCTCACCGCTCTGGGTGATCGTGCTGTCGCCCCTGATCTTGGGCGAACGGCTGACGTTTATGCGTGGCGTTGCCGCGATCATGGGCTTTATCGGCATCCTGATTGTCGCCCGGCCCAGCATCGATGGCATAAACGCAGGTTTGATTGCTGCGGCGTCCTCCGCAATCTTCTTTGCGCTGACGATCATGTTCACCAAACGCCTGACGCGGACCCAGACCATCACCGGCATTTTGTTTTACCTGACCACCATGCAATTGGTCTTTGGGTTGATTACCGCTGGATATGACGGCGACATCGCCCTGCCGGACGCTGTCAGCCTGCCGTTTCTGGCGCTGATAGGCATCTGCGGCCTGCTTGCACATTATTGCCTGACCAACGCCCTGTCGATTGCGCCCGCAACTGTGGTCGTACCGATTGATTTCATCCGCCTGCCGGTCATCGCGGTCCTGGGGATGCTGCTCTATCAAGAATCGCTGGATATCTGGGTTTTTGTCGGAGCTGTGGTGATATTTGCCGGGAATTACCTAAACATCTGGTTTGAGACGCGCAAAGGTGTTGCTCAAAAGCCGTAACGTAGGGTCACGAATAGATGTGCCCTAGCGTCAGTAATTGACCGAATGGCACATTTGTCCACATAACACGTTCATCCCGCGCACACCCTATGATTGTACCTCGCGACGGGTAACTTCTGGGGAGGAGTGATAATGAAGAGATTTATTCTGGCTACAACAGCCTTGACCGCGTCCGCATTCGCCGCACAGGCTGGCGGTCTTGACCGGTCCAACCAAGACATTGGGATCATCTTTGAGAGCGGTAACCGTTTTGAGTTGAGCTTCGGCAGATCAAGCCCAACTGTTGATGGGAATGACGGCGGGACATCGACCGGTAACGTAACAGGTGACTTCAACATCATTAGTGGCGCTTTGCGCTATGAATTAAACGATCAATGGTCATTCGCCTTTATCGTAGACGAGCCTTTTGGGTCCGACCTAACCTATCCGACTGTGCCTGGTTCAACATATGGCGGGACGGAAGGTATTGTAGATAGCATCGCATTTACCGCTTTAGCACGATATAAATTCGATGACGCGTGGAGCGTCCACGGTGGTGTTCGTTACCAAGAACTTGAAGCACGCGTGACACTTCAAGGTGCCGGGTACGGTGGGCTAAGCGGGTACAATGCAAATTTCGGTTCCGATGGCGCGTTTGGGTATGTCATTGGCGGTGCATTTGAAAAACCCGAAATCGCCTTGCGTGTTGCCTTAACATATCAGTCTGCGATCAAGCACGATTTACCTACAACAGAAAATTTTGGTGGTCCATCAGCGGACACGAGAGTGCAAACACCGGAAAGTCTAAATCTGGAATTTCAAACTGGAGTTGCCAAAGATACTTTGGTGTTTGGCTCAATCCGCTATGCTCGGTATAGCGACACCATAGTAAGGCCAACAGTTTTTGCCGGATTCACCCCTCCCGGCACCAGCCTGACAACAATCGAAGATTCCACAGACTACGAAATTGGTGTTGGCCGTCGGTTTAATGATCAATGGTCAGGTTCAGTCGCAATTGGTTACCAGCGTGAGAATGGTGATAGCTTGGTGTCCCCTCTCGGACCGACGGATGGTGCAAAGTACATCTCCCTTGGTGCAAAATATCAGGCGTCCGACCGCTTGGATATTTCAGCCGGCGCGCGTTACACTAATTTGGGTGACGCAGTTGCAACGACAACTTTGGGCAGCGTACCGTTTGCCGATAACGATGCAATCTCTATCGGCATCAAAATCGGTTACAACTTCTAATCTTCTTCGACATAATTCAATCAAGCCCGGTGTCAAATACGCCGGGCTTTTTTCATGTCTTGCGCATGAACCGGGTCGCCGACGGGTGCGGTCTGGGATAGTGCTTCGGCATGATGATCCAAAAAACCATATCTTCACGCGCCTGGACCGAAATGTTGCTGTTGGCGCTGCTCTGGGGGGCATCGTTTCTGGCCGTTCGCGTGGCGCTGGACGAAATCGGGCCGCTGACCTCGGTCGCGCACCGCGTTGGATGGGCGATGATCGCACTTTGGATTGCCGTCGCGGTGATGCGGCTTCCCCTGCCGAGGGAGCCGCGTGTCTGGGCTGCTTTTCTGGGTATGGGTTTGTTGAACAACGTCGTTCCCTTTGGCCTGATGGCTTGGGGGCAATTGCACATTGAAAGCGGCCTGACCTCGATCCTGAACGCCGCAACCGCCATATTCGGGGTGCTGGCCGCGGCGATCTTTTTCGCGGATGAGCGTATTTCAACCCGCAAGGCCGTGGGCGTCGTGCTGGGATTTGCAGGTGTCGCCACGGCCATCGGTCTGGAAAACCTGCGCAATTTCGACATTCGGTCGCTGGCGCAACTGGCCGTTATTGCGGGCACCGTGTCTTATGCGCTGGCGGGCGTCTGGGCGCGCAAAATGCTGTCAGATCAGCCGCCGCAGGTGGCGGCAGCGGGTATGGTCACCGGGGCGACGCTGATCATGCTGCCCGTTTCATGGCTGATCGAAGGACCACTAACCCTGAACCTGCAAACGCCGACTTTGCTGGCGATTGCCTATTACGCGCTGGCGGCCACGGCATTTGCCTATCTGCTCTATTACCGCGTGCTGGGCATGGCGGGCAGTGGCAATCTGATGTTGGTGACCTTGCTGGTCGCACCGGTGGCAATCGTTCTTGGGGCATGGGTGCGCGACGAAACACTGCGCGCGTCAGCGTTTGGCGGTTTTGCACTGCTTGCCCTTGGATTGATTGTGCTTGATGGCCGCATCTGGCGTCTGCTGCGCGGCTGGGGTACTCAGGGGAAACGCTGATCAACGGACCCGACTTTATGCTTTATTCCTCTGCCCAAGAATGGCGCGACGCCGCCCATCGCAAAGTGCTGGTGTTCGGCATGTCGGGATTGGGAAAAACCCATCTTTCCGGCCTGTTGCGCGGCTCAGGAAATTGGTTTCACTACTCAATCGACTACCGGATCGGCACCCGCTATCTGGGCGAAACCATTGCGGACAATGCCAAGGCAGAAGCGATGAAAGTGCCGTTCCTGCGCGATCTGCTCTTGAGCGACAGCATCTATATCGGCTCAAACATCACCTTCAAAAACCTTAGCCCTGTGGCGACCTGGTTGGGCAAACCTGGCGACCCGGACAAGGGCGGTTTGCCAATGGCGGAATATGCCAAACGCCAGGAATTATTCAAACAGGCCGAAATTTCCGCGTTACTGGACACCGGTTATTTCTCGACCCGTGCGCAGAACCTTTATGGCTATGATCACTTTATCTGCGACACCGGGGGGTCGATCTGTGAATGGGTCAATCCCGGCGACCCGCAGGATCCACTGCTGAACGCGTTGTCGGAGGAATGTTTGCTGGTCTGGATCAAGGGCGACGATGCCCATACTCAGGAACTGATCCGTCGCTTTGACAAAGCCCCGAAACCGATGGCCTATCAACCTGAATTTCTTGCGCGCATCTGGCAGGAATATCTGAACGAAAACAAATGCTCAGAGGATGACGTTGACCCCAATGCATTCATTCGGTGGACCTATGCAAAGGCCCTGACCCATCGGCAACCCCGCTATGCCGCCATGGCGAACTGGGGGGTGACCATCACCCCCGATCAGATCGGCACGCTGCGCAGTGAGGACGATTTTGTGGACCTGATTTCCACCACCTTGCCCGACGCCGGTTGATCTGTGCGATCTGCCTGACCCCTTCGTGATGTGCGCCCTCTTGGCAGGGTCAATGTCGCGGTCTATCTAAAGCAGCCAAGATAGCGAAAGTGTCCCATGCCCATCAAGATCCCATCCACCCTGCCCGCTTATAACGTGCTGACGCGCGAGGGTGTGATGGTGGTGGACGAGGAACTGGCCGCACGGCAGGACATTCGCCCGTTGCGCATTGCGCTCTTGAACCTGATGCCCAAGAAAATTCAGACGGAAAACCAATTTGCCCGTCTGATCGGTGCCACACCCCTGCAGATCGAACTGACCTTGTTGCGCATGTCCGATCACCAGACCCGCAACACCGCCGCCAAACATATGGAAAGCTTCTATCACCCGTTTGAAGAGGTCACGGACCAGAAATTTGACGGATTGATCATCACCGGCGCGCCGATCGAACATATGCCATTCGAAGAAGTGACCTATTGGGATGAACTCATCCAAGTGATGGAATGGACGCAAACCAACGTGCATGCCACTTTTGGGGTCTGTTGGGGTGCGATGGCGATGATCCACCATTTCCACGGCATCAAAAAGCATCTGCTGGATGCCAAGGCTTTCGGCTGTTTTCGTCACAAGAACCTTGCAACGTCATCGCCGTTTCTGCGCGGCTTTTCAGATGAATGTGTGATGCCCGTCTCGCGCTGGACCGAAATGAAACAAGCTGAAGTGGACGCGAAACCCGGCCTCACGACGTTGCTCGGGAGTGACGAGGTTGGCCCTTGTCTGATCGAAGATCCCGCCCACCGTGCCCTCTATGTCTTTAATCATTTTGAATATGATCGGGACACGCTAAAACAGGAATATGACCGGGACATTGCGGCTGGAACACCGATCAATGTGCCGTGCAATTATTATCCAAACGATGACCCGTCGCTTATGCCAGTCAACCGCTGGCGCAGTCACGCGCATCTGCTTTATGGCAATTGGATCAATGAGATGTATCAATCTACTCCTTATGAGATTTCCAACATTGGGGGTTAAGGTGTATTTGTTTTTCGGATGCTTCATCGCGGTGATTGCGCTGACCCAATGGCGCGCCAATGCGCGCGAGACCGCTGCAGAGGCAGAGTATCCGGCGATTGGCGACATCGTCATGACCGACGGCGTTCCGGTGCATGTCCATGTAAGTGGCACAGGTCCCGATCTGGTGCTGATCCATGGGGCGAGCGGCAATCTGCGCGATTTTACCTTTGGCCTGACCGGGCACCTCACCGACCATTACCGGGTCATCACCTTTGACCGCCCCGGAATGGGCTGGACCGGGCGTTTGCCCGGCAACGCCGGTGCCTGGAACACCGTGTCTGAGACCCCGCAGGAACAGGCGGCGATCCTGCAAAGGGCCGCAGACCAGATCGGCGTCAAGAACCCGATTGTTCTGGGCCACTCCTATGGGGGTGCTGTGGCCTTGGCATGGGGCTTGGCCCGCCCGAGTGATACTGCGGCACTGGTGCTGGTCTCTGCCGTATCCGAACCTTGGCCGGGCAGCCTTGGCTGGGCCTATGCAGCAACCAGTTCGGCGCTTGGCGGTGCTGTGCTGGTCCCTTTGGTCACGGCCTATTTGCCAGACAGGGCCGTGGACGCCAGCGTCAGCTCCATCTTTGCACCGCAAGACCCTCCCAAAGGCTATGTTGACCATGTCGGTTCCGGCCTCACGCTGCGCCGCGCATCAACCCGCGCCAACGCCCAACAGGTCAACGGGCTTTTGCCCTATATCATTGAAATGAAGAAACAATACGGCACCCTCACCATGCCGATTGAAATTGTGCACGGGGATGCGGATACCATCGTGCCCGCCGCCGTCCACGCCGAGGTTTTGATAAACGACGTGCCAAATGGTGCACTGACGATATTGCCGGGTCTCGGCCACATGCCGCATCACACCAACCCTGAGACCGTTGTCGACGCCATTGGGCGTGCTGCAACGCGTGCGGGTTTGCGTTAATCGGCTTAACATCCCATATATAAGATCAGACACTGAATTTCAGGAGGCCATATGGACCTGCCCTTTGACGGCGCGATCAGCGCTTTTTTTGAGAATGAAGCCCCGGAAGATATCCGCACTGCCATTCGCAGCGCGGACAAAAATGATATTCTGGCGGCCTCATATCCGCACAGCGACCGGCTGGCGCGCAAGCGGTACGAAAAAGACTATAAAAAGCTCCAGATCGAACTGGTGAAACTGCAGTCATGGGTTCGCGACAGCGGCACGCGTATTGCGATGGTGTTTGAAGGCCGGGACGCGGCTGGCAAGGGCGGGACAATTGGCCGGATTTTGGAACATCTGAACCCCCGAGCGGCTCGGGTCGTCGCCTTGTCCAAACCCACCGAAACCGAACAAAGTGAATGGTATTTTCAGCGCTATATCAAGCACCTGCCCTCAGCCGGTGAAATGATCTTGTTCGACCGCAGCTGGTACAACCGCGGCGTCGTTGAGCCGGTTTTTGGCTTTTGCACCGACGAACAACGGGCGCATTTCTTTAGACAGGTCAACCCGTTTGAGGCGATGCTGGCCGAAGATGGTATCCATCTTTTCAAATTCTGGTTGAACGTGGGGCGCGCCGAACAGCTGCGGCGCATGCTGGCGCGCGAACGTGATCCACTCAAGCAATGGAAGCTCAGCAGCATCGACGTCAAAGGCCTGACGAAATGGGATGCCTATACCACCGCGATCCAGGAAACATTGACCCGCAGTCATACCACCGACGCACCCTGGACGGTGATCCGGTCCGATGACAAACGCCGCGCACGGCTAAATGCTATGAGGGTCGTCTTGCACTCCTTTGATTATCCACAAAAAAATACGAAGGCCATCGGACCAATCGATACGTCGATCTGTGGCGGACCGGACATCTGGGATGCCTAAACGCGGCTATCACCACGGCAATCTCAGACAGGCGCTGATTGATGCAGCGCTTGAGTTGATCGAACTACGCGGGCCCACCGGCTTTACCCTCTCTGAGGCTGCTAAACAGGCGGGTGTGACCCCGGCGGCTGTTTACCGGCATTTTGAGGGGCGTGAAGATCTGATTGCCGAAGGTGCGATGCAGGGTTACGAGATTTTTGCCGATCTGATGGAATTTGCCTACCAGTCCGGCCAACCTTCGGCGCTTAAGGCGTTTGAGGCGACAGGCCGCGCCTATCTGGCATTTGCCCGCAAATACCCCGGCCATTACATTGCGATGTTTGAAAGCGGCATTTCGGTGAACAGGACACCCGAACTGGCCGCTGTGGCCAATCGTGCCAATGGGGTGCTGGAACAGGCTGCCGCCGACCTCAGCAAACATATTCCGGCTGACAAACGCCCGCCTGCGTCGATGTTCTCTGCGCATATCTGGGCAATGAGCCACGGTGTGGTCGAACTTTTCGCCCGCAATTCCCCGGGTCGGGCATCGCCGTTTCCAGCCGATGAGCTTTTGGAAAGCGGCATCGGGATATATCTGCGGGGGCTGGGTCTGGTTAGGCCAGATGAATAGGTTTGTGCGGATGCTACCGGAACGCTGGCAATATCCGGCCCACGAATGGGGCGCATTGTTTGTTGCTGGATTGGTGTTCACAATCGCAAGCGCTGCCTATTTCATCTACCGCACGCCTGACCATCACGTGCATGCGGGATATATGACAGGCAAGGTTCTGTCGACGTTCGATACCTCGGATGAGTTGCGTTTTGATGTGCGTGCGGTGGTCGCTTTGCCAGACGGCTCAAACATCGCTGTGCGCGCCCAGTCATTTGCAATGGCGCAATGGCTGATCGACGAAACCTGTATCGAAGTGCGAAAGGCCGAAAGCGGCCGCACCTATTACCGACTTGCCGCCCCCACCAACTGCGCGTCCTGATCGCCTGCCAAATCCGCCATCACACCAGCCGCAATTTCAAACGACCTGAGCCGCGCGGCATGATCATGTATCTGCCCGGTCAGAATAATCTCATCCGGCCGGTAGGCCTGAATCATCTCAGCCAATTGCCGCTTAACCGTTTCTGCCGATCCAACGGCCGAAACCCGCAGCATCTGGTCCACGGCACGCCGAACAGGGGTACCAATCTCTTTGTCAATATCCTCAACGGGACGTGGCAGTTTGCCCCGTTTGCCGGTCCGCATGCGCGCAAACGCCTGCTGCATCGAGGTACGCAGATACGCGCCTTTCGCATCTGTGTCAGCGGCAAAGACATTGGCCGCCAACATGAAATAGGGTTTGCCCTCCGGTGTCGCCGGTTTGAAGTCCCTCCGATAAAGATAAAGCGCCTCTTCCAGCGCGTCCGGCGCAAAATGCGATGCAAAGGCATAGGGCAGACCAAAATGTGCCGCCAATTGCGCGCCATAAAGCGATGACCCAAGGATCCAGATCGGCACACGGCTGCCCTCGCCCGGTATCGCGCGCACCGAGGCATCGGGACGCGGATCGCCAAGATAGCCCATCAATTCGGCGACATCGCCTGGAAAGTCATCACCGCCGCGTCGCAAGGCGTGATAGACCGCCCCATCACCACCTGGCGCACGTCCCAGCCCCAGATCAATCCGGTTGCCGTGGATCGCCGCAAGCGTGCCAAATTGCTCTGCAATGGCCAAGGGCGCATGATTGGGCAGCATGATACCACCCGCCCCGATGCGCATCTTTTGGGTATGGCCTGCCACATGCCCAATCAGCACGGATGTCGCCGCCGAGGCGATGCCAGGCATGTTGTGATGCTCTGCCATCCAATACCGGTGATAACCCCAGTCTTCGGCGCTTTTGGCCAAATCAACTGTATTTCGAATGGCCTGTGCTGCCTCTGACCCATCAGGGATCGGGGCAAGGTCGAGAACGGAGAATTTCATCTTTGTTTCCTAAGCGTGACATCGCTTCACATAATATCGCTGCCGTTCTTTAAAACCCCCAGCCTCTTCACCCTTTTCAAAAATACCGCGGGGGTCTGGGGGCAGCGCCCCCATTCCGGTCGGCGCGCGTCAGCGTGTCGACATAAAAAAGGCCGCCCCAAACAGAGGCGGCCTTCTTTGCAATAATCGTAGGTAAATTTAGCGCTTGGCTATTCGTAAGGTCTAATAGACACAATTAATTCAATAACTTACAGCTCCTTGATAAAATCTGCTAACTACCTGCTACGATTTTTTGCTCACTCCGCTTACTCTCAAATGGCTTTGTAGTTCTAAATTTCATCATGTTTTCAATAACTTCGTCAAGTTCACCAGCAGCCACCGCCGCGTGCAAAGCCTGCAGCGCCCCCTCAACATCGTCCAGCTCCTTCACAAATACAGCGTTGCCGCCTTTGCCCAGTTCAAGCGCCTTACTTCCGTATTTGCACTGCACATACCAGCCGCCGTCTTGTTCAAAAAACCAAGCGCGTACCTTGCGCATCCGCTCCGCCAGCACCTTCTCGCCGTGTTCGTTCTTAGCCCATACCTTGCGCCGCACTTCGTAGCTTTCGCCCTTCACTGCTGCCGCAGCCACTTTCAGCTGCTCCTCAATCCCAGCCATCAGCTTCTGCCTGCGCTGCTGCACAGGGTCTTGCTTGTTTGCACGGGTGACGGTTTTGACGGTGAGTTTTGCTAATACAGACATGATATTGCTCCTTATGTTGCTCACATAAGTCTGCGTCCTGTCGTCACAATTACGATCAAAATCAGATACTTACCTATCCGTTTTTATAAAAAAACTGAGAAATAGTTGCGCTGCTTGGAACTAAGTGCATCAACAGCATGGAAGAAGCATTTAGGAAAGCGGCTGAGCGCAAGAAAACCGCAACAGTTGGTGTGGTAACGGTTGCGAGCGCACAACATATTGCTTACTCTCACCAAAAACATCAGGTATATCTCATGCAGTTCACAACCCCAACAAGCAAAAAAGCAGTCTTTCCTCACAATCGTGAAGTAGCATTTGAATTTATTGCAGAGGCTATTGGAAGTAATGCAGCGTATAGAACTGATGAAAGCCTCCTTGCTCAAGGGGACTCTCTTCAACTTGTGAAGCAACTACCAGATAGCTCTGTTGATTTGGTCCTGACTGACCCACCTTATCATACGACAAAAAAAGCCAACATTTATGGAGATGCTAGCTTTATTGATAATGACGAATATTTGAGTTGGATTGATGAGTATATGATGGAGTGGCGTCGTGTATTGCGTCCAAATGGAACAATATACCTCTTTTGCTCTTCGGAAATGGCACCGTTCATCTATGTCCAAGGGTCAAAGATGATGAACATGCACAACATCATAACTTGGACAAAGCCAAATGAACCAGGCTATGATGGATGGAAGCAAAAGATGAAAAAAACAGCTTTGCGCCAGTGGTATCCACATAGTGAAAAGATAGTTGTTTGCTCACCTGCAGCAGTTGGCAATCTCAAACGCTCTCCCTTTGGTATGTTCCTTAAGGAGTGCCGAAAGAAATGCGAAATGAGCTCCAACCTTCTTACTGAAGTTATAGGCGCGTATGGCAAAGTCAATAATGGTGGAGCAGTCTCGAATTGGGAAACAGGCAGAAATATCCCTAGCCGCGAACAGTATTCGAAGATTTGCGACGCCTTTATGGCAACAGGTCACATCGAATTTATGCCAGCATATGAGGACGTTATCCGTGCCTTTAATGTGAACCCAACCCTGCCTTTCACTGACGCTTGGGACCACATGAACGTTAGGCAATATCGTGGCAAACATCCTGCTGAAAAACCTAGAGACCTATTGGAGCTGATTATCTCCACGAGCAGCTATCCAGGCGACGTAGTGCTAGACTGCTTCAATGGTTCTGGCAGTACGATGTTGGCGGCGAAGCGATTGCAGCGACGAGCAGTAGGTATTGAAATCGAAGAGAAGTGGATTGAATACGCTAGGAACAGTTTACAAGCGGCATGCGGCAGCAACATCAATTATGACAACGGGTCTAAATCCAGTCCTACAATCCAAAACGAGAAGGCAAAGTCAGAGGTATTTGCCATTATTCCGTGAGCACGATTGCGTTTCGCCCTAGCACCTCTTTCATCCAATCTAAAGTATGCGATATGCCAACATCTTTGCATACAACATTACAGTGATGATGACCCCAACCAAGATTATATGGCTTATGATTAAACTCACCAAAAGCGAGCTCTTTGATGTGGAAGAGATTGATTTCAGTTACTGTTAGGTCATGGCGCTCTCTACCTGAAGCTTGCGGCAGCCTACTAAGCATACCTGCGGCACTAATAGGCTCAAGGCATAGTGGACATACGAGCTCCTTCGCTGCATTAAGAATACGCGCTCCAATTAAGTCATCATATGAGAGTAGACCTAATTCTTTTGAGCGGTCCAAAATAGCTTTACTACGACAATCGATATCTTCCTGCAGCATACCTGCACTTAGCATCTTCTCGTTCGCATCAACTGTGTGCCAAAACGCAGCTTCCAGTTGAAGCCGCGTTTCATCCAAAGCTTTAGTATCTGCATACTCGTAGAGACGTATGCCAGCCCCCTTCAACCCTGAGTTTGTATAACCTCTATTAATACGCTTGTCGCTATCTGCCGTTGTATTAGCTATTCGCGCAGCATACTGACCGTTCAGTGGTGACGTACGAGAGTTTGGCTCCCGGTAGCCATAGTTCTCTGGCAAATGCATAAGCCAATCTTCACGTTTTTCATAGTAAACAAGGGCGTTCACACCAACTTCGAGACCAAACACGGAAATGTCCTGCCCATATTTATCGAAGTATTCTGTAGGAGATATCAAAACGATATATCCGTTCTCATACGCTTTAACTCGTATGTTAGAATGCGCCTGCCATACACCAAAAGGTATAAGAACAGTAGAGTTTCTACCTACCCTATTCTGGAAGACTTGGTCATCATCTGCACCGCGGGTCTGACCTGTCTTATAAATTTTCCCTGCAAGCAGCCTTGGAAGCTTTGGAAGACGAGCCATTACGAACCTCATTGAACACTGGCGATATCACAACTCAATTTACGTTCAAAGGCAAGCTGTTGACCTGCAGTAAATAGAAGAAAAGTGAGTATTCAGAAGCTACAAAAGTATAATGCTGATGAGTGACTTTCAGTTTCTCTTAAAAAAGCAAGATTACAAAGTTGAACATAGGTGAGCTAAGTAAGCTATCGCAGCTAACACGACGAGGGCAAGTTGGATGAGCAAAGCGCATTGCTTAAAAAAGACCTGTCAGGTTCAACGTAATTCCTCTCAAGTCTTTGCCTACAAAGTATAAATAGCTTTGGAGATTAGCGCATGAGAAACATTGACGAATTACGACAGCAGCTTGAGTTGGTTTTTGCATGCTACATGAAGCTGGACGACGAAGGACAGCAGACAGCGATGGACATGACGGTTTTGATGCTGCGGCAAATGTTGCGCGAGCAAAGTGGCAGGCGGCAGCGGCTGATAGAACTGGGTAGTGGCAAACGCGACAATGCTGCAAAACGCAGGGTACAAACAAACGCTGGCAAAACGCGTAGCAAGCTTGTGCGCAAGTCAAACGCCGCAAGTCCACAATCCCCAATCAAACCAGTACAAACGACGAGAAAAAATGAGCTACGTAGATAATAATAAACAACATTATGCGCTGGCAACTTGGCTTGCAGCAACAGACTGGGCTGTTTTTGGCACGCTGATGTTTACAGACGGTCACAGCATTAGCGAGCACAAAGCGGAAGCAATTGTGCGCAAGTTTTTTAACGGCTTGGATAGGGCGTATTTGGGGCGCAACTTGGTTGATGCGGGACATAGGATTGAGCGCGTTGTGTTTAAGCAGCTGGGGAGCAGCGGCAGCAATGTGCACTATCATTTTGTCGCGCAACCAGGCGTTAACGCAGAACAGTTTTGCGATGTAGCGAAGCGCAGTTGGGACGAAGCAAGTAGTTTTACTATGGGCTATGAGCTTACAGACATTAAACCAGCTAGAAATTCAGCGGCTTGCAGCAACTATGGGCTACACGAATTTTGGAAATTGGGAGCTGACACACTTTGCTTGCGCGCAACGCATCTGTCTCAACACCCAAAAACCAAGCCAATCCAAAAGTTACGCCGTTTACTCAAAATACAAGCAAACAACGAGTGCATAACGGAAAATGCACTTATGCGGGAGGCACTAGCTAAACGCAGGAAGAAGATAGCAGAACAGACTGCAACACACTGAAAAACGGCGATGCTGACTGATGTGTGAATGGCGGAAACGCTGGAAGTTGCAAACGCGCGTTTGCAGCTAATCCTAAGTTTTTGCCAAATCAAAACTTCAAAGCAAACAAACGAAGTTTTCGAACAAAGGAAAGTTAGATGAAATTATTGAACTACACATACATGAAGCTGATTGAGATAGATGAGATTGAGACAGCTGAAGAACTTAGCAAAGATTGGTGCAGTAAGAACAGGAACTGGTTTGCTTGGCAAAAACACGCAGGACATGACTTTAGCTTAGACGCTGCAATAAACTGCTTGGCGCGAACGCGGCTGAGATTAGCTGAGCGGCAGGACAAAGTGGGACAGCGCGGGCTGGCGGAAGTGGAGCGGCTTTTGAGTGAGTACTTACTGCACAAACACAAAGTTGCTGAGATTGCAGCTGGCGTGGCTGCCTAGCTCAAAATGTTATGAAATTCATAATATGTAACATTAGTGCTGAACGGCATTTGAAAACAAAGACTTAGCCTAACTGCCTTTTTCGATCGTTTTATAAAATGTGTGGAATTACAATGGATTACAGTAAAAGCACACATTTTAGGTGAGATATGAAACAGGCAAAGCTACTGACGCAAGCAGAACAAAAGCGTGTTAACACGCTTATCAACGGTCATCGTTATCCAACGCGCAACCACACAATCTTTGCATTCAGCTTTTATGCTGGGCTACGTGCATGTGAGATTGCAGGGCTGAAAGTTGGTGACGTATTTGATGCGGACGGCGCAGTGCGTGACACGGTTTACTTGGCGGCAGGACAGACGAAGGGCGACGAGGCGAACACGGTGCTTGTAAGCAAGCGCTTGGAGAAAGCGCTTGCCGCGTTTGCAGCAACCTATCCGCGTCACATCACTAATCCCAATGCAGCACTGTTCTTCAGTGCAAAGCGCGGTGGGTTTAGTGCGCAGACAATTGTGAACTTGTTTGCGCGCTTTTACTCGCTTGCTGGCATCAAAGGCGCAAGTAGTCACAGCGGCAGACGCCAGTTTTTGACAGAGCTTGCGGACAAGGGTGTTAACGTCCGCGTGATACAGGCACTTGCGCGACACAAAGGCATTAGCACGACGCAGCGCTACATTGACTATAACGAAAGCAAGCTGCGCAACGCGATTGAGCTCCAGTGATAAAGTTTAAGAAAATCGAAAAAAGTTGAAAAAAGTTGAAAAAAGTTTCGTTCTGAAACAACAGCTTGAGTGAGTAAAAAGCAGCCAAAAAGTTCCATTTTACGCTTTGTTTTCAATGGTTTACAGGCACGTCAACTTGACAAGCGCTCCGTTTTATGGTAGATTGAAAAGGTAAGTTGAGAACACCTCCTTACAAATCCCAATCAACATGAAAGAACCAAAATGAACGTAAATTATATCGTAAGTTTCAACCGCAACCAGCAAGTGATGTTTGACATTGATGTGCAAACTAGTGGCAACGACTACGAGCAAATGAAGCTACAGCTACAACTGGCAGCTTTTCTTTGCCTGCAAATCAACGGCTTCGACGTTGACGATGTTTGGAAAATTTCGACAGCAGCTAACTGGACTGACACTTGGTGCAAAGAGCATGGACCATTGCCCAGCAACTTCAAAACACACTTTAATGGCAAATTTGCCTACGGCGAGTTCCGCAATGATAATAAGTCGCTCAAGCAAGTGCTGGAAACACATTTTGACCTAACCAAAATGTGCCGAATGGATTACTTTGGCAAAGCTTACAGCGTAGATGAGTACTACAAAAAGCGCGCTTAGCTAGCGTTACTTTTCACAAACTCTAAGAACGCCGCGTCACTGATTTCACCAACTTTATAACGACGTCGAATTTCAGCAAAAAACGCGTCATCTTGCATAGCAGCGCCGTTCTCAGCGCTGCTTTTCTTTTTTCGCACTGTGCGTGTAATCTGCTGCCTGCGCTGCTTTGAAACAACGTGTGAATAATGCGTTTCAATCTGCTTAACCTTGCAGCCCATGTTTATGCTTAAGTCGTATACACTCACGTCGCCCTTCTCCAAGCGCTGCGTAGCGTATGTGTGCCGCAAGCTATACAAGCTGCGCCTGTCCCCGTCCCTGTCGTTCAGTAAGCCGTCTTGCCTGCCGTCAAATTCAATAGCGCGCAAATAATGTTGAAAGCTTTTGTTTAGGTCGCCAATCTGTGTTGCTTTGCCGTCAGCATCAAGTTGCTGTCCAAACCAAACAAAGTCATTTCGCGCGTTGTGTGGCGTTACTTTTTGCCACTCTTTCAGTGCGTTATTTGCGCTTGGCTGTGTTTGCACAAAACGCGCCTGCCCCTTTTTCGTCGCCTTACTCACTCGCACTTCTGCAATGCGCTCTTCTTCACCCTCAACAACTTCGTCCAGCTTAACGTCACTCCAACGCATCTCTCGCGCTTCACCAACGCGCAAGCCGCTGTGCAGCAAAAACATAATGAAATGTGAAAGCTGTATGCGATGCAGTTTATGCCATGCGTTCAGCCCTTCGCTTGCAAATCGCCCGACACAATCCCTGTAGCTACGCAAGTTTCGCACAAGCACTGCGTACTCCCGCCCTGT
Organism: Sulfitobacter sediminivivens; assembly: GCF_042611115.2. NCBI lineage: Bacteria > Pseudomonadati > Pseudomonadota > Alphaproteobacteria > Rhodobacterales > Roseobacteraceae > Sulfitobacter > Sulfitobacter sediminivivens. Next base: position 15,006 of record NZ_JBHGAR020000018.1, on the reverse strand, counting down.
GTCAAAACCTGCACGCCTGTTTGCAGTAGCGCCTTTATTCGCAACGCGCATCTTAACGATTTGCTGCATGCGCCCGCGTTCCATTGCATCGTAGAATATCTGATTTAGCGCGCTTTGTTCCATCTGCAGTGTCTTTAGTGCAGGTGCTTTCTTTGCGTTTGCAGTCCCGCGTGTTTTGGCGCCACGTCGTTTTGGATTGTAGCTTTGCAGCTTCGCAGCGTTTTCACTGCTCCAGTAGCCCTTACGCCAATCCCAATATCCAGCTGCATACTGTGAGGTTATGTCGTTAAGCAGCATTGAGCTGCTATCGCTATTTGAGAAGTAATCTTTGAAGTAGCGATTGAAGTACATTTTGTGCCAGCGCGCGCGCTCATCCGCCCACGTGCCATTGCGCAAGTTGCGTCCATACCAGTCGTTCCAGTGCTTCTCAAAAGTGTATTCATCCAAGCTGTGCCCAAGCTTTGCAGCTTGTTGCAACCTTAGCAATTCACCTTTCGCAAACTCGTATGCATCTTCGTAAACAGTCAGCTTAGTGCTGCGCGTAACGTAGCCTTTGCGCCCACCAATTTTCAGCCGCATATACCAAGTTTGTTTGCGATGACTTTTGGAGTTGGGCACTGCGACAGACAAATTGCGTTGAAAAAGCACAAGTGCCCCGCCGTAGTGTTCAACTTTGTTCTCGTAAAACGCCAACTGCACACCCCAATAGCAACCTCAAACGCTATCGTTATGCTAATTTCGCTAAATCAATACGTCAATGAATTCAGCGAACTGCTACAATTCTGCTACGCACAAAAAAAGGGCTGCAAAACATGCAACCCTTTGTAATTGTTGAGTAATATACTCGTTCGTAGTTAGCGCTTTGAGAACTGGAAGCTCTTACGCGCCTTGGCCTTACCGTATTTCTTACGTTCCACCACGCGGCTGTCGCGTGTGAGGAAGCCTGCTGCTTTCAGTGCACCGCGCAAAGCGGGCTCGTAAAGCTGCAATGCTTTGGACACGCCATGCTTGACCGCACCGGCCTGACCGGACAGACCGCCACCTTTGACTGTGGCAACCACGTCGAACTGGTCAACGCGGTCTGTGATGCTGAATGGCTGTGCCAGGATCATCTGCAGCACCGGACGCGCAAAATATTCGTTTTGCGGCTTGCCGTTGACAGTGACCTTGCCGGAACCCGGCTTGATCCAGACGCGGGCGACCGCATCTTTACGCTTGCCTGTGGCGTATGCCCGGCCGAGCTCGTCACGGACGGGCTCGCGGGGTGTCAATTCAACCTCTGGAGCTGCGGCGATGCCTGCAACTTCGGCCAGATCTTCGAGTGTGTTGATTTCGTCAGCCATGCTCATGCACTCCGCGTGTTTTTAGAGTTCATTGATTTCACATCCAGAACGACAGGGCTTTGCGCCTCGTGGCCGTGCTCGGTGCCTGCATAGACGCGCAGGTTGGTCATGATCTGGCGTGACAAGCGGTTGCCGGGCAACATGCGCTTGACGGCTTGGGTCACGATCCGCTCGGGGTGCGCGCCTTCAAGGATCTGTGCCTTGGTACGCTGCTTGATCCCGCCGGGATGGCCAGTGTGCCAATAGAAGTTTTCTTCGCGCTTCTTGCCGGTCATCTGGATTTTCTCAGCATTGATAACGATGACGTTGTCGCCGCAATCCATGTGAGGGGTGAATGACGGCTTGTGCTTGCCGCGCAGGCGCGTGGCAATGATCGACGCAAGACGGCCCAAAACAACGCCTTCAGCGTCGATGATGATCCATGTCTTGTCGATGTCTGCCGGTGTTGCAGAAAAGGTTTTCATCGGAATTTCCCGTTTGATGGTAAAAGCACAGCCAAACGGGCGATGCCTTCATGTGATGGGCGGGTTATAAACATGCGGTTTGCCACGTCAAGCGGTGCGCGCCTTATTTAATGCTATAAATTCAATGGTTTATTAAATAGGTAATATATTACCCCACATTCTTACACCGAAATATCGTCATACCGAAATCTGTTCCGGTGGATTATCAAGCAAGTCCCGCAAGCGCTGGACAGCGGCCGCAAAGCTTTCAATGGAAACGCCCGCGTTGATGGCAAGGCGCACCTTATGGCGCACGCGCGCATCGCGACCGGCGAATTCTTCGGCAGGTCGCACCGGCACATCCGCCGCCTCTGCCGCCTGGCAGAACGCGACCGCCCGCCAGCCCTGCGGCAGCGTGAGCCACAAAAACGGGACATCCAGCCGCCATTTGACGTCGTACCCCTGCAGGGTATCCGCTGCGGTCTGGATATATTGCCCGTAGATATCGCGGGCCTTGGCCGTCAGGGCATTGACCCGGGGATCACCCAGCAACAGGGCTGCCAGATCAAGCATCGGTGTTGGCAGCCCGAAAAAGCCATGTTCCTTGGCGCGCCGCAGGCCGGATGTCTTGCCTTTCGGTGCCACGGCAAACCCCAGACGCAGCGCGGGCGTCAGCGTCTTTGCGATCGACGAAACATACCACCCCAATTCAGGGGCCAATGCCCGGTAGGTGGCGGCCCGCTCTATCCCCATGCGGTAACAATCGTCCTCCAGTATTTGCAAACCGTGGCTGCGTGCGACGGCCACCAATTCTTCACGACGCGCAAGCGGCGTGTGTGCAACCGTCGGATTGTGAACTTCGGGGGATGTGCAAAACACTTGGGCATCGCACCCCTTGGCTGCGGCATGAAGGGCCTCCGGGATCACACCGTCCTCGTCCATCGCAACCGGCACGACATCCGCGCGCAACAATTCGGCGGCGCGGCGAAAGCCGGGATAGGCGAGCTCTTCGACCAGAATCGTAGGTCGACGCCCGCTCAGCACCGCCTGCAACACCAAAAAAATACCGTGCTGCCCGCCCATCGTCATGACAACATCTTCTGCGTCTATCGGCCCAAGCGGTGTGTTGGCCAACCACTTCAACGCAGCCTTGCGGGCCGGAACCGCAGACGCACGTGTCGGGTAATGCATCACCCCCGACGCCGGGTTGTCGGCCACCTGCCCCAGCAATTCCCGGATCAGTGCAGCCTGTCCGATGCTTGGCAGCACCGGCGAAAACAGATTAACGCGGTGCATGTCATGCGGGCCCATGTGCGCCACCGCATCAATTTCGATTGGCACATAAGGCACGTCGCGCAAGGGTGCCGTCACAAAGGTGCCGCGCCCGACCTCGGCAGTCAGCACCGCCTCATCGGTCAGAATGGTATAGGCTCGGGCCACGGTGCCGGGAGTGATGCCAAGCTTCCAGGCCAGATCGCGCACTGGTGGCAATTTGTCCCCGACACCAAGCTCGCCCTTGCTTATCGCTTTGCGGATCGCCGCCACCACGGCCTTGTACTTGGGCCCTGCGCCATCGGACAGTTCCGGTTGCCAAATTGTACCCATTACAATGTTTGCCTAGTCATTTCAGATCAATCTTTGTACCAATTGATCGTAGCGATTTGCTATATTGTGTCAATACAATTTAGGACAAGGAGATACCCATGACACACGCATTGACCCTCTCTTCCGAGATGTTGGCCACCATCAATACACGCGGCATGCCAATCGCTGCGCTGTTGGCGGTCAAATTTGCGGTCTGTGTGACGAAATGGGCCACACGCCGTCGCACACGTATGGCGCTGCGCAAGCTGGAGTCATGGCAATTGCGCGATGTGGGACTGACACCGGATCAGGCCGAAACGGAGGCTTGCCGCGTGTTCTGGAAGCCATAACATCCCTGTGGTGACTTTCAGACCTCTTCACTGGGCCGGGTCTTTCCCGGCCCTTTTTTCATCTTACCCGATGGATTTTGGCGGGATCGCATAGGTCAGACTGGCCCGCGCCACCGGTTTGTCAGATCCTTCTGAAAATATCAGCACATCTGTCACCGACAGTTGCTTGCCCAGCTTCAGCAGCCGCGCTTTGGCGATCAAATCCACCCCTGCCAGCGGCTTGCGCATGAAATCAATTGAACAATTTGTGGTCACGGCCAATGCCTGTGGTCCGATCATGGCCAGTGTCACCAAATATGCCGCAACATCTGCAAGCGCGAACATCGACGGGCCAGACACGGTGCCACCGGGGCGCAGATGCCGGTGCGCGGTCAGCAACCGCATGGTGATTTCGCCCTCGCCCACATGATCGACGGCAAATTCGTCTGCCACCTGGTCAAACACCTCTTGCATGAAGTGTGTCAGCGCCTCTTTGTCCATCATTACGGGCATGGTTGTTCTTTCCTGCATTGTTGACCTAGGATTGACCTATTTGAGGGTAAGAGAGCAAGATGGCAATTCTTGAGATTGAAGTACGCGGACCAGTGGCGCACATGACAATGAACGCACCAGAGCGGCTGAATGCGCTGTCCGATGAGATGTTGGCCGCTTTGCAATGCGGATTGGATGGTCTGGCAAACAATGCGCAGGTCCGGGTCATCACCATCGCGGGCGCTGGCAAAGCATTTTGCGCCGGCCATGACCTGCGCCAGATGGCAGAGAAACGAAAAGAGGCGGACGGCGGGGTTGCCGCCTTCAGGGAACTGTTCGACCGATGCTCTGCCTTGATGGCCCGCATACGGTTCATGCCGCAGCCGGTCATTGCCCAGGTACATGGCATCGCAACCGCCGCGGGGTGTCAGTTGGTTGCCACCTGCGATCTGGCGGTCGCTGCCAAAGAAACACGTTTCGGCGTGAACGGCGTCAATATCGGATTGTTCTGTTCAACCCCGATGGTGGCGCTCAGCCGCAACATCGCTCGAAAAAAGGCGTTTGAGATGCTTACCACAGGCGATTTTATCAACGCCACCCGCGCTGAGGAGCTTGGCCTGATCAACCGTGTCGTGGAAAGCAACGACCTCAGCGCCGCCACCGCGGCGTTGGCCGATCAAATTGCCTCTAAATTGGGGTCGGCTGTGAAACTGGGCAAAGTCGCCTTTTATCAACAACTGGAGCTGCCGGTCGCTGAGGCCTATGCCTATACTGGCGACGTTATGGTTGAAAATATGCAGAATAAGGACACTCAAGAGGGCATCAATGCCTTCATCGAAAAACGCCCCCCCGACTGGTCGCAATGATTGTTTCCAAATATGATTGCGATTGTTTACGTTTTTGCTCTAGTAAATCGGGCATAATTGAGGCATCAATAGGGCAAGGCCAATAGCCTTGATGATTTTGGGTCGCCGACGGCGGAAGGTCCCTCCAGGTCAGCCTCTCACTGACCGACCATACCTGCAGCGGCGACCCCAAAAATCACCCCTCCCTTACATTCTTCTAGTCAAGTAAATGTACCGCAGGTGTGGGCTTCCTGTTGCTTACCAAAGCACCCTGCCCTACATCGCGTTTCATGACAGAGACACTCCATATCATCGGCGGCGGCATGGCCGGATCAGAAGCAGCCTGGCAGGCGGCAAACGCGGGCATTCCTGTCGTGATCCATGAAATGCGACCCAAGGTCGGCACATTCGCACACCAGACCGGGCTTTTGGGCGAAATGGTCTGTTCCAATTCATTCCGGTCTGATGACAGCGAACAAAACGCGGTGGGCCTGTTGCATTGGGAAATGCGCGCAGCGAACGGGTTGATCATGGCCACGGCTGACAAACACCGTCTGCCTGCGGGCGGCGCACTGGCGGTTGACCGCGATTCCTTTGCCCAATCGGTGACAGATGCGTTGCTGGCCCACCCGAACATCAAGGTTGAATACGGCGAAATCACTGAACTGCCCGATGACGGCCACTGGATCATTGCGACCGGGCCGCTGACTTCCGGCTCTTTGGCAGATGCCATTGCCGCCCAAACCGGTGCCGAGGCGCTGGCATTTTTCGACGCCATCGCGCCAATTGTCTATTTTGAAAGCATCAACATGGACAAAGCATGGATGCAGTCGCGCTACGACAAGGGCGAAACCGAGGAAGAGCGCACCGCCTACCTGAACTGCCCGATGGACAAAGACCAATACGAGGCATTTATCGACGCGTTGCTGGCTGCGGATAAAACCGAATTCCGCGAAGGCGAAACTGCGGGTTATTTTGACGGATGTCTGCCCATAGAAGTCATGGCCGAACGCGGCCGCGAAACCCTGCGCTTTGGTCCGATGAAACCTGTGGGCCTGACCGATGCGCATCAGCCCGACGTCAAAGCATATGCCGTTGTGCAACTGCGTCGCGACAACAAACTGGGCACGCTTTACAACATAGTCGGCTTTCAGACCAAGATGAAGTATGGCGCACAAGCCGATGTTTTTAAAATGATTCCAGGGCTAGAGAATGCGCGATTCGCGCGCCTTGGCGGGATTCACCGCAATTCCTTTATCAATTCCCCCACGCTACTGGACGACCAGATGCGTCTGCGCGCACGCCCTCATATTCGCTTTGCAGGTCAAATCACTGGCGTCGAAGGATATGTTGAAAGTGCCGCGATGGGTCTGCTTGCCGGGCGCATGGCAGTTGCCGAGATCAAGGGAGAAGCGATCACCGCACCGCCCAACACAACAGCGATGGGCGCATTGATCACCCATATCACTGGCGGTGCCGAGGCAAAAACCTTTCAGCCGATGAACGTCAATTTTGGCCTTTTTCCCCCTGTGGATGGCCTGAAATCAGGTCGGCGGGGGCGCAAGGACCGCTACAAGGCCTATACGGATCGCGCCAAGGCAGACTGGCAAAGCTGGCTGGAAAGTTAAGGCTGGACGGGACCATGCATCCTTCGTAGATTTTTCTGCATGAGTGATAACTTTCTCGACAAAGCGTATAGCGCGCGCGATGCCGCCTCAACCCGCGAACTCTATGACAAGTGGTCCGCGAGCTATGAGGCCGAAGTGGGCGAAAACGGCTATGCCACCCCTGAGCGATGTGCAAAAGCGCTTGCCAAATACACTGACGATCCCACCCAACCCATTCTTGATTTTGGCTGTGGCACCGGGCTTTCGGGTTTGGCACTCAAACTGGGCGGATTTACCACGATTGATGGGATGGATCTGTCGGCTGATATGCTGGCGCAGGCCAATGACAAAGGCGTTTATCGGACCTTGCATCATGTCGAGGCTGATGCACCGCTGATCCATGCGCCCGGCGATTATGCAGCCATTGCCGCGATCGGGGTCATTGGGGCCGGTGCTGCCCCGATCTCTGTGTTTGATACCTTGATGAAGGGGCTCGCGAAAGGCGGGCTGATGGTGTTTTCTTTCAACGATCACGCACTGCAGGACAAGGCCAACGAGGCACGGGTCAGTGAATGGATCGACTGTGGTGCCGCCTGTTTGCTGTTTCGCGAACACGGACCGCATTTACCGGGTATTAACTTGAAGTCCAATGTATATGTGATTGAAAAGAATTGATCTTTCGAACACGTTTTGCACCGTCACCCACAGGGCCGCTGCACCTTGGTCATGCGTATTCGGCGCTTTTGGCCTTTGATATGGCACAGGCACATGCGGGTGAATTTCTGCTCAGGATCGAGGATATTGACAAGTCACGCGCGCGCCCTGAATGGGAGGCGCAGATTTATGATGATCTGGCTTGGTTGGGATTGCGGTGGCCACATCCTGTGATGCGGCAGTCGGAGCGCCAAGCCGCTTATGACGGCGCGCTTGATCAGCTTTGGCAGCATGGGTTGCTCTATCCATGCACCTGCTCTCGCGCAGATATCGCGGCGGCGGCCTCGGCTCCTCAGGAAGGCGCGCCGTTGCAGGGGCCGGACGGGATAATTTACCCTGGTACATGCCGTGCATCGGCCTGTCGCACGGGCCTGAGACCCACGAATTGCCCCTTGCGGCTGGACATGAGGAAAGCGGTTGAGTGCTTTGATAACAATGTTTATTTCACTGAAACAGGGCACCGGCACGGAGATATCCGCGTTGATGCCGATACCTTGATCTTGGAGATTGGTGACATCGTCCTTTCCCGTCGTGATATGGGCACATCCTATCATCTTTCGGTGGTGCTGGATGACGCGGCTCAAGGCATTAGCAATGTGGTGCGCGGTGAGGATCTGTTCGAGGCGACAAAAATCCACGTCGTTCTGCAAAAGCTTCTAGGGCTACCGACACCCACCTATCACCACCACTGTTTGATCCGGGACGCAGCGGGCAAACGGCTCGCCAAACGCGACGATGCGCGGGCCATTTCTCTTTATCGGTCTGAGGGTAAGACACCTGAGGATATTCGTTTCATGGTGGAGCTTTAGGCGCTTTTCTTAACCTGGTAGGCTGCGCCGGGGTTTGGGCATAGTCACCCATCGGCCATTCACATGGATCAGCCCGTCAAACGCCAGACCCAATGTCTCGCCCTTCTGCACGAATTTGAACCGTACGATCGGCACGTCGATCTTGAAATACTGCAGCACGTCTTTGTACCCGCCCGGGAATTCATCCCAGTTATTGCCGTGGTCATATGCCAAATCCCAACCCTGACCCCTTTGAATAAACAGGCCAGCGGAAGTATTTGATCTTTGCAAATGATCGCGCTGAGGCGGCTAGATGGGTTTGGTCAACTCACGCTCTTTGCCATCCTCGACAGCCGTAAAAAAACAGCTGCGCCGCCCGGTGTGGCAGGCCGGCCCGGTCTGGCGCACCATCACCAAAAGGCAATCCCGGTCACAATCAAAGCGCAGCTCCACCAGTTCCTGCACATGGCCGCTGGTTTCACCCTTGATCCAGAAAGCCTGCCGAGAGCGGCTCCAATACGTCACGCGTCCCGTTTCCAGCGTTTGAGTGATGCTTTGCACATTCATCCATGCCAGCATCAGCACCTCTTTGCTGTCTACCTCCTGCGCAATCGCAGGAATCAGCCCGGCGTCGTTAAAGGTCAGACTTGCAGGATCAAATCGCATCCGCTTGGCCCCTCTCAGAAAAGTTTTTTGCATCTTTGGTGTGGGGGGTTATGTAGGCATTCAAAGGCAAAGGAAACAACCATGTCGGGCGATACCGATCTTATCAAACTTTACTCGGCGCGTATCCTGGCGCTGGCTGCTGACATTCCCCATCTGGGACACCTGGATGAGCCGGATGCCACGGTAAAGCGCCGTTCGCCGCTGTGCGGGTCTACGGTAACGGTTGGTGTGCGCGTCGCAGACGGAAGGTTGGCGCAGTTGGGCCAAGACGTCAAAGCCTGCGCATTGGGCCAGGCAGCGGCGGCTGTCATGGGTGCTGCGGCACTGGGCACGACGCTGGAACAAGTCGAAAAGGCCCGCGATCAATTGCGTGCCATGCTGAAAAACCATGGGCCGGTGCCCGATCCGCCCTTTGACGGATTTGAAGTTCTGACGCCCGCCGTTGAATACAAGAACCGGCATGCGTCGATCATGTTGAGCATTGAAGCGCTGGCTGAGGCGATGCAGCACGCATCGGCCCCGGTAGAAGTCAGCAAACCTTGATCTGATGCATGGAATGTCGGCTGGGGCGGGCTTTGAAGTCCGGGCTGACATGCTGTGTAAAAAAAACGCCGCACATCCTGAAAAGGATGGCGGCGCAAGGAAAGCGTTTCTCATGCGGGACCCGGATTTGCCGTAGGGGATACCCCCGATGCCAACGTCAGACAGGCAGTGTCAGTTGGCAGCATCAATTTGGGACGGATGCGTCAGGCAAGCGGCATGAGAGCGCAGGCAGATATCAAACAAAGGCCGGAAGGTGCAGACCAACAACAAGCATCACAATCAAAGCAGCCGCACCGACGGCATCCTGCAACAACGTGCCTTGCGACCGGGTTGCGATGGATTTGAGCGATTTTAGCGTTGTCATTCTGTGTCTCCGTCTTTGTTGCCTCTTTGTTCTCATTTTATTAACCACTTGTAAAGAACTAAATGGGAACATTTGCGAACAAAATAGACTGAAACCCGTTAACCTACTGAAATCAAACGGATCGCTTCATCCTGCCTCATCAACCACAGCAACAGCCGCGTCGCCTTGCCGCGAGGGGACGTCAATGCAGGATCATCGTTCAAGAGTTTGCGGGCATCCGACTGCGCCACTGCCATCAGCCCCGCCTGCCGTTCCAGATCGGCCACCCGGAAACGCGGCACCCCCGATTGTGCCGTGCCAATCAGATCGCCGGTGCCGCGCATTTTCAGGTCGGTCTCGGCAATTATGAACCCGTCTTCGGTCTCGCGCAGAACCTCCAGACGTTGTCTGCCGCTCTCGCTCAGCGGTGGCTGATACATCAACAAACAAGTCGATGCCTCTTGGCCGCGCCCCACGCGGCCCCGCAACTGGTGCAACTGGGCCAGGCCAAATATCTCGGCGCGCTCCACCACCATGATCGTGGCATTTGGCACATCGACCCCCACCTCAATGACGGTCGTGGCCACCAGAACCTGGGTTTCGCCGTTCTGAAACGCGCGCATGGCCGCATCTTTTTCCGCGGGCGGCATTTGCCCATGCACCAACCCCACGACCCCCTCGCCCAAGGCGGCGCGCAACCGTTTGAACCGTTCCTCGGCAGCGATCAAGTCGCTGATTTCACTTTCCTCAACCAAAGGACAGACCCAGTAACACTGCCGCCCCTCGGCAATGGCAGAACGCAGCCGTCCCACAACCTCATCAATTCGTTCGGTGCTGACCAATGCGGTCTTGATCGGTTTGCGACCGGGTGGTTTTTCATCCAGTACGGAAACGTCCATATCGCCATATTGCGCCAAGGCGAGCGAGCGTGGGATTGGCGTTGCGGTCATCACCAAAACATCCGCACGATGGCCCTTCTGACCCAACTCAAGACGCTGACGTACGCCAAACCGGTGTTGTTCGTCCACCACGGCAAGCCGCAGATCATTGAAATGGACATCCGCCTGAAACACGGCGTGGGTCCCGACAAGCACCTGAATATCGCCGCGTGCCAATGCCGCAAGCTTGGCCTGTCGTTCGCTGCCCTTGTCCCGTCCGGTCAGAATTTCCAGCACCACGCCCGCCTGATCGGCCAGGGGGCGCAACCCCTGAACGTGCTGGCGGGCAAGGATTTCGGTCGGGGCCATCAACACCGCCTGCCCGCCCGCCTCGACCGCTCGCAACAATGCCATGAAGGCCACAAGCGTCTTGCCCGCCCCCACATCGCCCTGCAAGAGCCTATTCATGCGCTGCTGGGTTGCCATATCGCCGATGATTTCCGCGATTGCGCGGTTCTGCGCTGTGGTCGGCTTATAGGGTAACGCGGCCATCACCCGGGCCTGTAACCGCCCGTCACCGGTGCTGGATCGGCCCTTCTTGCGGCGTTCCTTTTGTCGGGCCAGCGCCAAGGTCACCTGATGGGCAAAAAGTTCATCATAGGCCAACCGTTCGCGCGCTGGTGCGGTCGGGGCCAGATCCGTCAGCGACACAGGATCATGCGCCCGCGTGACCGCCGTCAGAAAATCAGGCCATTCTGATTGGTTCACCTGCCCTGCATCGCACCATTCGGCCATTTGAGGCACCCGCGCAATGGCACCACGGGTGGCTTTGTACATCAGCTTTTGGGTGATCCCTGCGGTCAGCGGATAGACGGGTTCAAATGCCGGAATAGCGTCTGCGTCCGCTTCGGCCACGGCGAAATCGGGGTGCACCATCTGGGCCGTGCCGTCAAAAAGCTCAACCCGGCCCGAGACAATTCGGCGTGACCCCTCAGGCAGTTGTTTTTTCCAAAAATCGCCGCGCGCATGGAAATAGACCAATTGAAAGCTGGTCTTGGCGTCCTCGACGTGAATGCGGTACGCCCCACCTTTGTTCTTGGCGGGGTAATGTGCGCCAATGGTCACGGCCACCGTCAATGTTGCAGGCAATACCGCGTCTTTCACCGTTTGAGACAGGGCGCGATCAATTCCGGAATAGGGCAAGGTGAACAACAGATCCCGTGGGGCCAGAATGCCAAGTTGCGCAAACAGTTGCGCGGTTTTCGGGCCGATGCCTTCAAGCGTTTCCAATCCTGCAAACAGCGGGAAAAGTGGTTCCGGCCGCCCGCTCATATGTCACTGATCAACGCGAGCCAGCCGTCTTCATCCAGGGTTTCAATGCCCAATTCAGCGGCCTTTATCGCTTTGGATCCGGCACCGGGGCCGGCAATCAGAATATCTGTTTTGGCGCTGACCGACCCGGACACTTTCGCACCCAGCCGCTCTGCCCGCGCTTTAGCCTCTGCGCGGGTCATTTTTTCAAGCGTGCCGGTGAAAACCACCGTCTTTCCGGCAACCGGGCTGCCGGATGTGTCGGGCCGTTTTGCGGCGATGACATTCAACTGCGCAATCAGCCGATCGATGGACGCACGTTCGGCCGATTGCGCAAAGGCGTTTACCACCGATCCCGCCATCACGGCCCCGACGCCATCGACCCCGATCAGGTCATCCCACGCGGATCCTTGTTGCGCCTCTGCGGCGATCATCGCCGCTTCAAACGCATCCCAGGTGCCATAATGCAGTGCCAACAGGTTTGACGCCGCTTCGCCCACATGGCGGATGCCAAGCGCAAATATCAAGCGGCCCAGCGGGATATCCCGTTTAGATTCAATGCTTTGAAAGAGGTTGTTCGCAGACTTCTCGCCCCATCCTTCCCGGTTTTTCAATTGCTGCAGACCCTGACCATACCGATCTTTGAGGGTAAAGATATCAGCCGGTTCTTTGATCCAACCATCGGCATAAAATTGTTCAACCTGCTTTGCACCCAGCCCTTCAATGTCAAACGCCCCGCGCGCCACAAAGTGTTTCAGCTTTTCAACAGCCTGCGCCGGACAGATCAGCCCACCCGTGCAACGGCGCACCGCATCCCCCGGTTCCCGGACCGCCTCGCTGCCGCATTCCGGGCAGAGGGTCGGAAAGACAAAAGCGGTGGCACCGGGATCGCGTTTGCTCAGATCCACGTCAGCGACTTTCGGAATCACATCGCCGGCGCGATAGACCTGCACCCAATCGCCCACACGGATATCTTTGCCGCCGCGAATTTGCTGTCCCTTGCTGTCCAGACCGCTGATGTAATCCTCGTTATGCAAGGTTGCGTTTGACACGACCACACCACCAACCGTCACTGGCCGCAGCCGCGCGACGGGGGACAGAGCGCCCGTGCGCCCGACCTGAATGTCGATGCCCTCCAGCACGGTCCAGGCCAGTTCTGCCGGAAATTTGTGGGCGATCGCCCAGCGGGGGGTGGTCGATCTGAAGCCGAGCCGGTCCTGCAGCGCCAGATCATCGACTTTATAGACCACGCCGTCGATGTCATATCCAAGCGTTGCACGCTGTTCCTCGATCAGGGCATAATGGGCCAGCATCGATTCCGGTCCATCACAGATCGCGGTAAGCGGGTTGGTGGAAAACCCAAAATCCGACAACCGTGTGATGGCACCCATCTGGGTGTCTGCGAGCGGGGCTGACAGCGCGCCCCATGCATAGGCAAAAAACCGCAGCGGGCGTGATTTTGTGATGCTGGCATCCAGCTGGCGCAGTGATCCTGCGGCCGCATTGCGCGGATTGGCAAAGGGTTTGGCATCCGCCGCCAATTGACGTTCATTCAACGCCGCAAAATCGGCATGGCTCATGTACACTTCGCCGCGCACCTCAAGAACGGATGGCGCGTCTTTCAGGACCTGTGGGATATCGCCAATTGTACGCGCATTTGCCGTGACGTTTTCGCCCACGGCCCCATCACCGCGTGTTGCAGCATGGATAAGCCGGCCGTCCTCGTATCGTAAGGACAGTGACAGACCGTCAATCTTTGGTTCAGCGGTATAGGCCACCTTGGTCGCGCCATCTATCCCAAGGTATTTTCGAACACGCGCATCAAATTCAACAACATCGGTAGTCTCGAAAGCATTTGAGAGTGACAGCATCGCCACCGCATGGGTGATTTTCGAAAAACCTTCGGCTGGTGTGGCACCGACCTGATCGCTGGGGCTATCCTGCCTCTTCAGGTCCGGGAACCGCGCCTCGATTGCGGAATTGCGACGTTTCAGCGCGTCATATTCAGAATCGTCAATTTCCGGGTCGTCCTGTGTGTGATAGGCGGCGTTTGCATCGTTCAGAATTTTGGCAAGCCGCGCAAGTTCATCCTTGGCCTGCGCTTCGGTCAGCGCTTCTATTGCAATCTCTGATGTCACAAGACCTGCCCCCGGAAGTGTCGCTTCTATCTTCTTAGATAGGTGGCGACGGGGGGCAGGTCTAGCACGTTTTGGAGGGTCGTTTCGGATGGATGGTGGCTTAAGCGCTCGCCGCCAAACTCATTGCAGCAGGTTCCGGGTCACGCAGCACATAGCCCCGGCCCCAGACTGTTTCGATGTAATTCTCGCCGCCGGTTGCAACACTCAGCTTTTTGCGCAATTTGCAGATGAACACGTCGATGATCTTGAGTTCAGGTTCATCCATGCCGCCGTAGAGGTGGTTCAGAAACATTTCCTTGGTCAAGGTCGTCCCTTTGCGCAGGGATAGCAGCTCAAGCATTTGGTATTCTTTGCCCGTCAGATGCACTGTTGAATTGTTGACGCTGACGGTTTTGGCATCCAGATTCACAGCGATTTGCCCGGTTTCAATCACAGATTGCGAATGCCCCTTGGAGCGGCGGATGATCGCGTGGATCCGCGCCACCAGTTCTTCGCGGTGGAACGGCTTGGTCAGATAATCATCCGCCCCAAATCCGAAACCTTTGATCTTGCTTTCGGTGTCGTCAGCCCCGGACAAAATCAGGATCGGCGTATCAATGCGTGACAAACGCAGTTGGCGCAAAACTTCGTGGCCATTCATGTCTGGCAGATCAAGGTCCAGAAGGATCAGATCGTAATCATAGAGTTTCGCCAGGTCGATCCCTTCTTCACCCAGATCGGTGGCATACACATTGAGGTTCGCATGGGTCAGCATCAACTCAATGCTGCGAGAAGTAGTTGGATCGTCTTCGACTAGTAATACACGCATTAATATTCTCTCCGGGGCGGCTTCATTGCTTTGGACTAGATCGTGAACAAAAAAGGTTAACCACTCGCTAACAGAGATTGGACTAACAGATTCGCAACCTAAAGTTGTCTATATTTTTGCAATGCAGTCGCTTTTAATGCCGCTTCCCCGTGATCTGTGACCGCACGGACCCAC